>DHOF01000041.1:5598-10366 GCA_002411615.1 Ruminococcaceae bacterium UBA5397 | reverse complement strand
GCCTTTTTGAGTTCTTTTAAGACGCGTTCAAAAGAATCTTCATCCGGGCAGGAAAGCGTATGAAGATGAACGCCTCCTGTCAGTGCAGAAAGCGGAACGGAATGAGTTTTATTTAGACGGTTTAAAAATTCATCGGCATCGTGGCGGGAAAAGATATGTAGCTGACCGATAATTTGCCCGTAAAGATCATGGTCTACGATGACATCGATCAGACCGCAGCCGTTATCCACGACTAAGTAAAGCTCTTTTTGCAGAAGAGAGAGCGATTCGTGCCGGCAGGCGATGGTGTGTTTTTGAGAACCGGAATCCCGGTTGAGCACATAACCGCGGGGTGTTGCAAAAATTTTGATTTCAGACGCGCGCAAAAGTGCAACATCACCGACAATGATCTGTCTGCTGACGCCGAATTGGCGTGCAAGTTTTGTAGCGCTCAATGGTGTTTCGGTTTCCTCGAGTGCTTTTAAAATTCCGTTTCGACGATCGTCCGGTGTCATGGTCCCTTTCCTCTTTTCTTATAGTTTAAAAGTATTCGGATCAAATTTTGGCAGTGGCGGCTGAACCACCGGCACTCTTTTGAGAGGATCATACTGGAACTTTCGGCAGTCCTTTTCTAGACAAGAAAGGCCTTTGCGGCAGCTGAGCGAACCATCATAAGAAAGGCTGTTTATACAGTATTCACAGTTTGCTTCGATCCCATTTCCGAAAAAATCTCCTTTTTTTGTTTTCATCAATCAGCCTTCTCCTTATTAAAAAATTAATTTTATTATAGCACGGGCTTATTGGAATTTCCAGAGATTTGAGAAGAAGGAAGAGAAGTGCATGATGGGTTACAGGCCTCACGCTGTATCAAAAAAGTGTTAAAAGAATCTCCAAGCTGTGTAAAAACAGCGGATAGAAGCTGCAGTTCCTCATTGGAAAGGTCTTTTGCGAGAGCAGAAGCAAGAGAAGAGACCAAAACAGTCAGTTCACAAGGGTTCATATTAATCACCAATTTATTCTATGCTTTTTTCCGCATTTTTGAGAAAGAACAGGTGTCTAGTAGAACCGCGATACAAAGCAGCAGTAAAACAGCACTTCCAATCATTGGGCCCGAAAGGCTGGGGACGGTAGCAGAATTGCTTCCAAAAACCGGAGATGTGCCGGGGAACAGGTGGGCAAGCGGAAAAACAAGAATTGCAGATAAGATTCCATGGAGCAGGCGGCAAAGGAAAAACTGCCAGAGAGGAACTTTAAATTTTAATCCCTGTAAAACTTGCAGGTGAACACAGAGTCCGCCCCAGCCGGTTGCCAAAGCAAAACACCAGAGCGGCATTCCGGAAAGAGCCATGGTCTTGCAGCCCAGCGTTACTTCACAGATTGAGGAGAGAACGGAAAGCTGGGGAAGAGAAAGCAGCTTTTGGGCAATCTGAAGGAAAGCTGCAAAAAGAATTACAAATCCACACATACAGACCATGGAGGCGGCAGCGCTGCGTGCGGCTTCGAGCAATGCTTTTGCAGGAGAAGGCAATGGCTTTTGAGAAAATTTTGGAAGGGAGAAATGCCCCCGAAAACGAATTGACAGAAGAACGCCAAGAAGGATTCCACCTAAAAGATGTGCGCATAAGAGCAGCTGGCCGGAAGCGGGATTTCTTAAAAATCCGGCACCGACTGCGGTACAGAGAAATGCCGGCCCTGCGTTTACACAGAATAAAAGAGCGTGAGAAGCTTCTTTTTCAGTGAGTTCATTTTCTTCATAGAGGGCTTCAATTCCGCGGGAACCGGCCGGATAGCCGCCGCACATTCCCATCAGAATTGATCCGGCAGCAGACTGAGGCAAAGCAAAAATTCTTGCAATCAGCTTTCCGAGAGGAGAATTTCCAAAAGAGGCGGTAGCTCCGCTTTTTACGAGAAAAACCGTCAGAACAAGAAATGGATATAAAGATGGAATTAGAACAGAGAGACAGGTATCAAGTCCCAGCTTTGCGCCGGCAGCTCCTTCTTGAGGGAATCGCAGCAGCAAGGCGATTAAAAAGAGACCTCCTCCAAAAGTGAAAATCTTCTTCAAGCGGGAACATTCCTTTCCTAGTTAGATTCTTCTATGTATATGCGAAACAGCCGGGACATATTTTTTAAAGAAAACAACCGGAAAAGAGGGCGTCAAATGAAAAGAAAAAAAAGGGCGAACAAAGAACCTTTCCGGATAAACGTGGTGGAAATGGCGATGCAACCGCGTCTGGAAATTTTCGGGAATCGAGAGTTGGTAATCGATGGCTGTGGGGGGGTCCTAGAATATTCTGCAGAAAAAATCCGTGTCCGTTATGGCAGAATGGTTATGCAAATTAGCGGGCGAAACCTCAAAATCAGTAATTTGGGAGCAAAATCGCTTTCGGTAACCGGATTCTTTACAGGCTTTGAGTTTTTATCATAAGGGGGCTAAAACATGCCGAAACTGACCCGTTGGCTTGTTGGATGGGTGCGCTTTACCGTGAAAAACGGCGGAGAGCGTTTTTTAAATAGCTGTGCGCGCAAAGGAGTGCTGCTTTGGGATATTCGGCCAGGTCCGCCGATTTCCTGCTGTATCAGAGCTTCCTCTTATCGGGACCTTCGCCCGATTGCAAGGCAGGCAAAAGTAAAAATCCGTTTACAAAAAAAAGCAGGACTAAAACGAAGAATATGGGCCTTAAAAAAACGTCCGGGACTCGTGATCGGTGCAATTCTTTGCCTACTGAATCTCTGGTATCTTTCTCATTTTTTATGGACAATTAATATACAGATGCAGGGAGCAGAAACGCTGACTCCACAGAAAATTGAGGACACCTTGAAACAGCTCGGCATCACATCTGGAACTCCAAAAGAAGAAGTTCCAACTGGAAAGGTGCAGGCTCATCTGATGGATGCTTTTCCAGAAATCAGTTGGGTAACGGTTAATGACCGAGGCTGCAATCTGGAGATCCATGTAACGGAAAAAAGCGATGCGCCTGCAGTGGAAGACAAAACAGGCTGGTGCCATCTGCGGGCAAAATGCAGCGGTGTCATCACCAGAACAGAAGTCTTTGCAGGGCAGACTTTGGTTAAGGCGGGGGATGGTGTTTACGAAGGGCAGCTTTTGGTTTCTTCAGCAGTGGTAGATCATGAACGGGAGTTTTATCAAATGACACATGCCTCCGGAAAAATCTATGCAGATACAAAACATATTTTAAAAGAGCAGGTGCCGCTTTCTACAGAAATTTCGGAAGAAGACGGAAGCATAATTGTTCGTCGGGGACTGCGCATCTTTGGAATACAGATCCCGCTGAGTTTCTCTTTGCCGCCGCAGGGAGAAGCAAAACATGAATTTCAGAGCCAAACACTTGCTGCCGGAGATGTTGCACTCCCAGTCAGTTTGGAAGAGGAAAAAATTTATCCGCTCAAAAAGGTCTCTGTTGAGCGAACAGAAGAACAAGCTATGGCAGAAGCAGACCGGCTTTTGAGCGAGCAGGAGGAGCAGGAAAATATCGATGGAAAGGTCTTAAAAAGAGAAGATCAGTCTAAAATCGAAAATGGGGTGCTCTTTGTCGAACGTACCCTAAATTGTGAAGAAAACATTGCAGAAGAGGTAAAAATTTCTGTCGATTAATTCTAAAATTTTTTTATCATTATAGTGACTTTGCACGGAATTTGTGTTATAATTCTTTTTTGTAATGGAGCTTTTATAAACAAGGAGTAAAAATGTTTGAACAGAGACTAAATATTGACCGAATGGAGCAGGCGATTGCGCTTTTTGGCAGCTTTGATGAAAATATCAAGCTGATTCAGGAGCAATATCATGTTTCCATTGTTGGGCGCGACAGTGAAATTAAAATTTCCGGAGAACCCGAAGACGTTGCACGAGCAGTTCGGGCGATTGAGAGCCTGCTTTCGATGGTAAATCGCGGCGAAGCTCTGAGTGAGCAGAATGTGCGGTATTGTATTTCTTTGGTAAACGAGGGTTCCGAGGAAAAGCTGCAGACCCTTTCGAGAGACTGTATCTGCATTACCTCGAAAGGGAAACCGGTAAAGCCTAAAACACTGGGACAGAAAAATTATTGTACTGCGATTAAAAAAAATACGATTACGCTGGGTGTTGGGCCTGCCGGCACGGGCAAAACTTATCTTGCAGTGGCGATGGCCGTTACAGCGTTTCGTGCGCAGGAGGTCAACCGAATTGTTTTAACCAGGCCTGCTGTCGAAGCCGGTGAAAAGTTGGGATTTTTGCCGGGAGATCTGCAGCAGAAAGTAGATCCGTATTTACGCCCGCTTTATGACGCGTTGTTCGACATGCTGGGTGCGGAGACCTATCAAAAATATGTAGAGCGCGGGAATATTGAGGTCGCACCGCTTGCGTATATGCGTGGACGTACATTGGATGACAGTTTTATCATTTTGGATGAAGCGCAGAATACGACCAGAGAACAGATGAAGATGTTCTTGACCCGTTTAGGATTCGGGAGCAAAATGGTGATTACCGGAGATGTGACACAGATTGATCTGCCGGATGGAAAACACAGCGGCTTAAAACAGGTCGTTCACATTTTAAAGGATGTTCCGGATATTGCGCAGGTGTTTTTTACCGGAAGAGACGTTGTCCGCCACAAACTGGTGCAGGATATTATAAAAGCATACGAGAAAAGTGATAAGAATAATGAGGAGGCCAGACACTGATTATGGAAAAAATTCGTGTCATTATTGAAAACCGTCAAAAAACTGTAAAGATCCCTACTGGACTGAGAATGCTGATTCGCCGCTGCTGCAATGCTGTGCTGCGGATGGA
>DHOF01000041.1:0-5319 GCA_002411615.1 Ruminococcaceae bacterium UBA5397 | reverse complement strand
ATATGATATCAATCATGATACCGGAGCGAAAATTCTTGGAGATGTTGTTCTTTCTATGGAAAAAGCAGAAGAACAGGCCAATCAGTTTGGGCATAGCTTAGAGCGTGAGGTAGGCTACCTGACGGCACACAGCGTTTTGCATCTGCTTGGATACGACCATGAGAACGGTGGAATCGAGCGGGTTCGGATGCGTGAAAAAGAGGAACAGGTTATGCTGCAGTTGGGACTTCCTAGTACCAGCAGCTATGTACTGACAGACGAGGACGTGTAAAAATCTTGCGATTTCGAAAAAGCCTAAAATATGCTTTTCGGGGAATTATTTACTGTATCAATACCGAAAAAAATATGCGGTTTCATACAGTGGCAATCCTCTATGTGCTGCTTTTAGCGCCTTATTTTTCCCTGAGTCGTGCAGAGTGGGCAGTCCTTTTTTTGACTTTCGCTGTGGTTACAGCAGCAGAGTGCTTTAATACGGTGGCAGAAAGGCTGAGCGACTTTTCGGCTTCCAGCTTTAATACGGTGGTGCGCATTGTCAAAGATATGGCGGCCGGCGCCGTGCTTTTGTGTGCGCTTTTTTCGATTGCAGTTGCGGTTTGCCTTTTCTGGAAGCCGGAGGGCTTTTGGAATTTATGGCAGACGTTTTTCACAAATCCGGTATTCCCTGTGCTTTTAATTTTGCTGGCGATTCCATCTTTCTTTTATGTTTCGTGGGGACCGCTGGAAATTCGGGATCGGATTCATCATCGAAGAATTGTAGGACTTCGGGTTCATCAGAAAAAATATTCTTCTGAAAAATCCGAAAAGAATAAAAATAATTTAGTTTAAGGAGTTACAAAAATGAAGGAACCACCCAAGGAACGCAGTGCATATATTGCGATTGTAGGACGTCCGAATGTAGGGAAAAGTTCTTTGATGAACCGCTTATTAGGACAGAAGGTCGCGATTGTCAGCAGCAAACCTCAGACGACCCGTACCAGAATTATGGGAGTCCTGACCGAAGGCGAAGATCAGCTCGTTTTTTTGGATACTCCTGGACTTTTAAAACCGAGAGACCGTTTGGGGGAATATATGGTTAAGAGCGTCATCGCTTCCGTTTCGGGCGTAGATGCAGCTCTTTTGGTGGTTGAGGCGGGAACTAAAATTTCTCCTGCAGACCGCGACTTAGTTGAGCAATTCCAAAAACTGCATCTGCCGGCAGTTTTATGTATCAATAAAATTGATTTGCTGCCGAATAAAACAGATCTGATAGCGCAGATTGCGGCTTTGAGCCAGCTTTATGATTTTGATGCCGTTGTGCCGGCTTCTGCTATGGATGGAGACGGCTTAGACGATTTAAAAGAAGAATTAAAAAAACTGTGCATGGAGGGCGGCCATCTTTTTCCGGACGATACTTTGACCGATCAATCGGAACGAGTGCTTGCTGGAGAAATTGTACGCGAAAAATTGTTGCGCCTTTTGGAAAAAGAAGTTCCTCATGGCTTGGCGGTGGTTGTGGAACAGCTGCACGAACGGGAAGACCATTCTTGTGTGGATATTGAAGCCACAATTTACTGCGAAAAAGAGAGTCATAAAGGAATTATTATAGGCAAAGGCGGCTCTATGCTTAAAAAAGTCGGCACTTATGCCAGACAAGATCTGGAAAAATTCTATGGAACAAAGGTCAATTTACAGCTCTGGGTCAAGGTAAAAGAGGATTGGAGAAACAAGGAAGCAGCGCTTCGTTCCTTTGGATTTAACGGCAATGATCTTTTGGATCATTGATTCCTTTTTTAGAAAATCTTTCAAAATTCTTTTTTCATAGCACAAAAGAAGAGAAAAAAACGTCTGGTTTTGACGAATATTCATTTATTTTCCACTCATACTGGAGCGGATTCCTGTACATAATGATTCTTGTACGACAACAGGAAAGGGGCGTTTTCAGTATGGACGAAAAATCAGCTTGGTCTTGTTTTCAAGAGACCGGCAGGGTGCAGGATTATCTTGTCTACGCCCAGCTAAAACACAATGCTCAGCAGATAAAGGAGGGGCCTGATGCGGTTGAATACACGGGGACTGATCATCAGGACTTCGGAGGTGGGCGAGAGTGACCGCGCAGTAACGGTACTTACCAAAGACTGCGGAGTCGTACATGCGTTTGCACGCCGCAGCCGTGCTGCAAAAAGCGCGCTCGTTTCGGCAACTCAGCTTTTTTGCTATTCTGAGCTGACCCTTTTTGAAGGGAAAACAGCAAATACAATTGATGATGCCCAGCCGATCGAAGTTTTTTTTGAACTTCGGCAGGATCTTGCACGGCTGTCCCTTGCCCAGTATTTTTGTGAGCTGGTGGGTGTGCTGGCTCCGGAAGATGATGGTGCAGGGGATTTTTTGCGCTTGCTGTTAAATGCTTTTTATTTGATGTGCAAACAAAAGCACCCGCTTTCTGTGATCAAAGCTGCTGTTGAAATGCGTATGCTTTCTCTGGCCGGATATATGCCGGACCTCATTTGCTGTAAAGACTGCGGCGCCTATGAAGCTGATCTGATGCTCTTTTCTCCTCGGGAGGGAACCATAACTTGTTCTTCCTGCTGTAAAGGAGATTATGAGGGGAAGGTTCCGCTTCATCGGGGAGCATTGACTGCACTTCGCCATACCATTTATGCGGATTTTTCAAAATTGTTTTCATTTTCCCTATCGGAAGAGGGACTAAAAGAATTAAACCGCGCCAGCGAATCTTACATAATCAATACGTTGGAGCGTTCTTTTCAAACGCTGGATTTTTATCATTCCATTAAAGAGGATGAAAATTCGGCTGATTCCAATCAAGAGGATAAAAAATCATGAGACTTGAAAATAATCATCATCTAAAAGCACTGGAGCTCCCCAAAATTCTTGCACTTTTAGCGGAGCAGACTGACTGTGACGATGCAGCGCAGATGGCGATGGAGCTACAGCCTGTCGGCACTTTGGAGGAAGCTTCCGCGCTTTTGGAAGAAACATGGGACGCTTATCGGATGATCGCGCAATTTGGTGCGCCGTCATTCCGGAGCCTTTATAATGTGACCAATGCGGTTCGCCGCGCAGAAGCGGGCGGACTGCTCAATTTGACAGAACTTCTCCGAATTGGGGAGACTCTGCGTGCCTTGCGGGGCATCTACGACTGGCGGCAGAAAAGCGCCGGAGTGAAAACGGTATTGGAGTGGAGATTTTCCAATCTGATGCCGAATAAATACATGGAAGACCGAATTTTTAATGTGGTGATCTCAGAAGAAGAAGTGAGCGACAACGCTTCTCCGGAACTTGCCGCTATCCGCAGAAAAATGCGTGCGGCGGGAGCAAGAGTGCGGGAAAAGCTTGACCATATGCTTCACTCTCCAACTTATCAGAAGTATCTTCAGGAACCGATTATCACGCAGAGGGAAGGCCGTTATGTTGTTCCGGTAAAGGCGGAATGCCGTGGGAATGTGCCCGGCCTTGTTCATGATACTTCCGGCAGCGGCGCTACCGTCTTTGTGGAGCCGATGGCTGTTGTGGAAGCGAATAATGAAATTCGAGTGCTGGAAAGCAGAGAGCGCGCAGAGATTGAACGGATTTTAGGAGAGCTGTCGGCAGAAGTCGGCAGCTTTGCAAGTACGATCGTAACGGGATACAATTCCGCAGTGGAAATCAATATGATTTTCGCGAAAGCAAACCTTGGGTATCAGATGAAGGCTACAAAGCCGGTTCTCAACGACCGGGGTATGATCAACCTTAAAAAAGCACGTCACCCTTTGATTGCGGCTAATAAAGTAGTCCCAACCGATATTCGTTTGGGGGAGGATTTCGATACGCTGGTGATTACAGGCCCTAATACCGGCGGCAAGACCGTTTCCCTTAAAACGGTGGGACTTTTCTGCCTGATGGCGATGTGCGGCTTGCTGATTCCCGCAGCGGAGCAGAGCGAAGTATCCGTCTTTAGCAGAGTACTTGCGGATATTGGCGACGAGCAGTCGATTGAACAAAGTCTTTCTACGTTTTCCGCCCATATGGTGAATCAGATCGCAATTTTGAAGCAGGCGGATGAACACAGCTTGGTGCTCCTCGATGAGCTGGGAGCGGGGACAGACCCAATCGAAGGCGCAGCGCTAGCAATGGCCATTTTGGAGCAGCTGAGGACGACCGGAGCTAAAATTGCTGCAACCACGCATTATGCGGAGCTAAAAGCATACGCTTTGCAGACTCCGGAAGTCGAAAACGCCTGCTGCGAATTTGATGTGCAGACATTGTGCCCCACTTACCGCCTTTTGATTGGAGTGCCGGGGCGCAGCAATGCATTTGCCATTTCGCTTCGTTTAGGCCTTTCAGAGACGGTGGTAAAGCGCGCTAAAACGTTCGTTTCGAATGAAAATCTTCGCTTTGAAAATGTGGTAAAGCAGCTGGAAGAAAATCGCCAACAGTTGGAAAAACAGAAAAAAGAAGCCGAAGAGGCAAAGCTGCAGGCGCAGGAACTGAAAAAGGAAGCTGCCTTTGAACGCGAAAAAATTCAGAAGGAAATGCAGAAGCAAATGGATGACGCACGGGAAAAGGCCGCACTTTTAGTTTCCCGTACCCGCGGACAGGCAGATGCGCTTTTGGAAGAACTGGAAGTGTTAAAAAAGCAGAAAGACCGTGTGATTTCGGCCGAAGAAAAGGCTAGGATCAAAGCAGGGCTGCGGGGACTGGAAGAGCAGGCGGATCCGGTGAGTCAGAAAAGGGATGACCATTATGTGCTGCCTCGGCCACTGAAATCCGGAGATCCTGTTTTGATTTTTGATCTGGATAAAGAAGCAGTTGTGCTGGAAGTGGAAAAAGGCAGGAAAACGGTCTTGGTGCAGGCAGGGATCATTAAGACACAGGTGCCGATTGAAAATCTGCGCCTCCTCACCAATCGGCAGCAGAAAAAGCGCGGCACCGTGGGAACTCGTCGGGCAGTGACCCGTACTGCAGTAGAGACGCAGGCAAAAGCCGAGCTTGATTTGCGCGGCGAGAATGCTGACGAAGCACTTTTTCATGTGGATCAGTTTTTGGATCATGCCCAGCTTGGCGGCCTTTCCCAGGTGACGTTGATTCATGGAAAAGGGACCGGCGTTTTGCGAAAAGCAGTGCAGGAGCATTTGAAACATCATCCCAGTATTAAGAGCTTTCGCTTAGGAACTTATGGTGAGGGCGAAAGCGGCGTTACAATCGCAGAATTAAAATAAAGAATGAAAAAGGGACGAATTTTTTCGTCCTTTTTGTTTTTTTGGCGACAAAAATTTATGGTTGACATTTTAAATCGAATACGGTATAATTTTTCTTGCATGTAAAAGTAAAGCACTTTACAGA
>DHOF01000046.1:3131-11310 GCA_002411615.1 Ruminococcaceae bacterium UBA5397 | reverse complement strand
CACCTCCAATTCAAATCTAAATTAGTTTTATTCTACCATACATTTCTAAAAAAGCAAGGTACAATACATAAATTAGCAAAAAATTAACAAAAAGCGCCAGTTTTCGCCCTTTTTGTTATTCGTCTTTTTGGGGGGCAGAATCCTCTTTTGGTGCGCTCTTTTTCTGCTTTTGGCGGGGGAGCGGCGGGCGCAGCATTTTACAATTTTTCACAGAGTATCCCACCGAAGCGGCGTCTGCAGCAGCAGAATCAAGATGAACCTGCAAAATTCCGGAGAGAAGATTTACTCCGGTAACCATTCCGCGTCCGTCCGGTGTTGCGACCAAGCTTCCCTGAGCGGGGGTGGAATGAAGAAGATCCTCATAGGCTTCCTGCTCATACTTTAAGCAGCACATCAGTCTGCCGCAGGTCCCACTGATTTTGGTGGGGTTTAAAGAAAGGCCCTGCTCTTTTGCCATCTTAATGGAAACCGGCTGAAATCCATCGAGAAACTGGCTGCAGCAGAATGGTCTGCCGCAAATTCCAAGGCCGCCCAGCATTTTGGCTTCGTCACGGACCCCGATCTGTCTCAATTCAATCCGCGTACGGAAAACGCTTGCCAGGTCTTTGACAAGTTCACGAAAATCCACGCGGCCGTCTGCAGTAAAATAGAAAAGGATTTTGCTGTTGTCAAAAGTATATTCAACATCGACCAGTTTCATTTCAAGATTATGCGCAGCAATTTTCTTTTCACAAATTTCAAACGCGACTTTTTCTTTTTGATGGTTTTCTTCCTGATGTTCAAGATCCTCTTTTGTGGCAATACGAATCAGCTTTTTAAGCGGCTGAACCACATGAGAATCCTCTATATGCCGGTTTTCCATGGCGACTTCACCGCATTCGATGCAGCGGGTAGTCTCTACGACTGCCATGTCTCCAAGATGAACAATTTGCCCATCCGGGTCAAAATAATAAATTTTTCCCTGATTTTTAAAGCGAATGCCAATTACTTCGGCCATAAATTCTCCTTTTTCCGAATATCACCGGAATCGATTTTTAAGAATGATTTTCTGCTGAGCTTCTCAATTTTATGCTTCCATAGAAAAAATCAAAGAGGCAAAATGAGTCAGCAGAAGAGGAACGTTTGCATTGCGGTGCAGTGCGTTCTGCTCTTCCTGTGCAATGCGAACAAGAGAGAACAGCTTTGCCTTTGTCAAGCCTTTAGAGAGAAGCTTTGCACTTTCCAGATCACAAAGCGGCTTTCCACCGCATCTTAGCATCAAAGCATCCCGAAAAAGCAGGATCATATCATGAAAAATGGTATCTGTATGGGATTTATCTCGAAAAAGCGGTGCGCATTCGCATAAAAATCCAAATTCGTCGCCATGGCAGATCTTTTCACAGAGTGTTTTGCAAAGTGGGTCCGGCTGGGAGATTTTTGATTCCAGACGGAAAGTCTGTACGCGGGAACGAATAGTGGGCAAAAGCGCAGAAGCATTTTCCGCAGTCAGAAAGAACTGGACCGCAGAAAATGGTTCTTCCAGTATTTTTAAAAGCGCGTTTTGTGCTTGCTCACTGAGATTTTGGGCATCCGCCAGGATGTAAACTTTGCAGGCAGCCTCGTTAGGACGAATTGCAGCGTCAGAACGCAGGAATGTAATGGATTCTTTGTGAAAGGACCGCGCACCGCCTTCCCCTGAGAGCAGGGAAATGTCGGGGTGACAGTCCAAAAGTGCCTTTTTGCACCCGGCACAGTGGCCGCACGGACGTGCGGTATCATCGGTGCAGACACAGGCGGCAGAGAGCAGCTTTGCAATCGGCAGTGTGGAATCCGAGGTTCCCTCCAAAAGGACCGCATGAGGGAATCTGCCGTTTTCAAAAGCACCTTCTAAGTCCTGCCGAAACCTTTGGGAACCGATGCTTTCCGGAAGAAGCAGCTTCATAAAGGCTGCTCAGACCTTTTGGAAGCGGTCTACATCGAGCACAAAGACGGTGGCCCCGCCTACCGTAACCTCGATGGGGAAAGAAGAATACATGCCAACGTCCATCGTGGTAGCACTGGGAACGAGCTGTGTGCGGCGGCTGCTCTGGGAAGCAATCAGCTCGATTACATGATCAACCTTATCGTCATCTGTACCAATCATAAGAGTGGTATTTCCCGCTTTTAAAAATCCGCCGGTTGTCGAGAGTTTTGTTACCTGAAAGCGCTCTTTGGTCAGACTGCGGTTTACAGCAGCGGCGTCGTCATTGCTCACAATAGCCAGAATCAGTTTCATTTAAAATACCCTCCGTATCTCTCTGAAAATTTATCATAAAAAACCTAGTGATATTATAACACTTTTACAGTAGAAAAGCCATAGTCCTTTAAAAGGGAAGCAGCTTCCGGCAAGATCAGTTCTCCGGGCATAACAATCGGAATTCCAGGCGGGCAGGGACAAGCTGCCTCGGCGCAGATAGCGCCGACCGAGTCTTCTACAGCGAGTTCATGATTTTCGGATAAGACTGCTTCGCGAAGCGGCAGTACTACCGGCGGAAGCTCTGATAATTCCGGTAGATCCGAATCAGAAGGGGGCGCCTCTTTTTGAGGGAGTTCTGAAAATAACTCCAGTGCTTTTTCGACTCGTTCGAAATCTTCCGGTTGATTCCATGGGGTCGCGATCAGTACACAGTAACGGCTGTCCGCCATTTCTGGTTCGACCCCGTTTTTCCGCAGAAATTCGGCAAGCTCTTGCCCTGAATAGCCGTGAGAAGAAGCGTCCAGTGTCAGTCGGGTCGGGTCGTCGCTGATCGAAGGGATCGAAAGGGAAGCGGCTTTTTCTTTTAGCTTAGAGATAGCTTCTTCTACAGACTCAAAAGCATCGGGGTGCTCAGAGAGCCATTTTACAGTGAGGTCGATGCTCGCCATGATCGGATAAGAGGGGCTGGTGGAGCCGAAAAGCGCCATAGCACTCTTCGCATTCTTTAAAAACTGCTCATCACCAATCTGAAGCAGGGCACCGCCGGTTAAAACACCCAGCGTTTTGTGGACGGAATCAGCGGTCATGGAAGCACCCAGATGAAGAGGATGCAGATCAGGATTTGTGAAGGCCAGATGAGAGCCGTGGGCATTATCCACCAGGAGTGGAATCCCTTTTTCCTTGCAGGCTTCTGCGAGAGCCGCAATATTGAGCACTCTGCCATAATAGTCGGGGCTAGTCACATAGCAGGCGTTTACTTGTACCGGAGAATGCAGATAGAGCAAAAGCTCCTCGGGCTTTACCCATACAGGCTCCAACCCTAAAAGCGCCATGGCGTTTACCGCGGAGCGGTGGATTCTGCGGGAACAAAGAACCTTGCCTTTTTCCGGACAGGCAAGGCGGAGCATCGTCTGAATGCAAAGCGTGCAGCCGTCGCTCGAAAAAAGCGTTCGTTTTGCCCCAAAGAGCTGGGCGGCATTCTGCTCAGCTTCCAAAATAGGGCCGCATGCGTTATAGAGACTGTCGGTATCCGGCAGCTCCGTTAAATCCAGAGAAAGCAGGTCTTTTGGCAGAAAAGCGTTTTTGTGACCTGGAGTATGAAAAGACGACCGTCCTAGGGAAAGATGACGGCGTAATGCATTATAAAGGGGAGAATCAGCCATTATTTAAAGCTCCTTTCGAAATAAGCAGGGGATTCTAAAAAATCAGTTTTGGGGTTTGCCTTCTGCCGGGGATTCCAATTCGTCCAGCGTGAGTCGATAGCTCGGCAAAAATTCCTCTAAAAAAGCCTCGGCTTCCGGCAGGTGCATGGCATGGATCGAAGAGAGCAGCGTCTCTTTTGCCGTGCTGAATTCCAGGCTGCCGGTTCCAGTTTCTTCTGTGCATTTGATGAGCGCGCTGAGCTTGTCCGCAGCTTTTACCAGCGGACGCAGCTCTTCATCTCCCGGAGCATTCTGCAAAAAGAGCGTGCCGTAGTCCCCCTGCAGCTCTTTTGGGAGAAGAGAGAGAAGTCTCCCAGCGGCGTCATGCTCGACTTCTTTATAAGCGGACTGAATTTTCTGGTTGCCATATTTTACCGGCGTCGGAAGATCACCGGTTAAAATTTCGGTGCAGTCGTGAAAAAGTGCCAGCGCAGCGGCCCGCTCGGGATTGACATGACCGCCGAAGCGCCGATTGCGCAAAAGGCAGAGCGCATGTGCGAGAACAGCGGTTTCGTAACTGTGTTCACAGAGATTTTCGGGGCGGGAGTTACGCATTAAACCCCAGCGGTGAATGTATTTCATACGGGAAAGCATCGCAAAAAAATGGAACAAAAGGATTCCTCCTGTCGAAAAGATTCCGCTTAAAGCGGGCGCTTTTATGGTACCACCAACGGAACCGATTTGGCAATGCTTTCGGCTTAAAAAGGCAGAGGAAAAAGGACACGTATTTCTATAAAACCTCCCCTCGAAACAACGCTTTTTTTTCCTTCAGAATGTGTTATAATATTCCAGTATAATCATTCGGTTAAGGAGGATTAAGCCTTTGAAACGCTTAAGTTTAGAACAGAAGCCCTATCTTCTGCGTGCGCTGCTCTATGGGATATTGACGGCTGCAGTGCTTTTTCTTCCATTTATCATTTATGATAAAGGATATTTTTTATTTTACGGTGATTTTAATGTACAGCAGGTGCCCTTTTATCAGATGTGTCATGATGCAATCCGCAGCGGAAATGTTAAATGGAGCTGGACAACCGATCTGGGAGCTAATTTTGTCGGTTCCTATAGCTTTTATCTTTTGGGAAGTCCCTTCTTTTGGCTGACCATTCCGTTTCCGAGTGAAGCGGTGCCCTATTTAATGGGGCCTCTTTATATTCTGAAGTTTGGCTGTGCCACAATGACCGGTTCTATTTATATACGTCGGTATGTTCATTCTTCAGAAGGCGCGATCCTCGGAGGAATGCTGTATGCTTTTTCCGGCTTTGCCATTTATAATGTATTCTTTAATCATTTTCATGAAGCGATCGTCTTTTTCCCACTGCTTCTGTGGTCTTTAGACGAGTACATGTACCGTCGTCGGCGCGGTGTTTTTGCGTTTTTCGTTTTTGTTACGGCTTTTATTAATTACTATTTCTTTGTGGGAATGGTCGTTTTTCTTTTGATTTATTGGCTGCTCCGATTCTTTCAAAAAGATTGGCGGATTTCTGCAAGAGATTTTGGATTTTTGGCGCTGGAGGCTGTCTTGGGTGTCCTTTGCGCCTGCGCGATCCTTTTGCCCACTATTCTTTGCATTGTTCAGAATCCGCGTGTCAATAGTCCTTCACAGGGGTGGTATGCGCTGCTTTATGATAACGAACAGCGGTATCTGCATATTCTTTCCTGCTTCTTCTTCCCGCCGGATCTCCCTGCCCGTGCTAATTTTACACCCGATTCCAACAGCCAATGGGCCTCGCTCGGCGCATGGCTGCCGTTGTTTAGCATGACCGGGGTCATTGCATTTTTGCAGAGAAAAAAGAAAACTTGGCTTAAAACGCTGCTTTTTATCCTCTTTTTCATGACGATGGTGCCGGTGCTCAACAACGCATTCCAACTTTTTAACAGCAGTTATTATGCCCGCTGGTTCTATATGATTACTCTGATGATGAGCCTTGCGACCGTGCGAAGCCTAGAGCTTTCCGATGTGGACTGGCTCAGGGCAATCAAATGGACAGTCGTCATCACCCTGGGAATTTCACTGCCGATTGGATTTATGGTCAAAAAAGTTACCAGCGGCGAAGAGACCACATGGAGCTATGGACTCGAAAAATATCCGAGTCGGTTCTGGCCTTATGTGGCCATTGCGCTTTTGAGTCTGCTTTTGCTGCTCCTTATTTTCCATGAGTATCAGAAAAACCACCGTCGCTTTATGAAGATGGCGATTTTTGGAACCGCTTGTATTTCGGTCGTTTACGGCTGGTTCTTTATCACAACCGGAAAAACACAGGGCGATGATACCCATAATGAACTGATTCCCTATGCGTTAAATGGCGGAAAAGACATTGATCTTCCCTATTCGGATATTTTTTCTCGGATCGATGTCTATGATGGAATGGACAATCTGCCGATGTATTGGCAAAAGCCGACCATACAGGCTTTTCACAGCATTGTGCCGGGCAGCGTGATGGACTTTTATCCTACGATCGGCGTCAAGCGCGATGTTGCCAGCCGCCCGGATACCAAAGTTTATGCACTGCGTAGCTTTACCAGCTGCCGCTGGCTGTTTGATCCGACTACCCGCGGACAGAATTTTATAGACCCCGCAACCAATCAGACCCGCATGCCTGGGTGGACTTATATTACAAACGAAAACGGCAGCGATATTTATGAAAATGAGTATTTTATTCCGATGGGATTCAGTTATCAAAAATTCATCACACGCGCCGAGTATAATCAGCTTTCAGAGTCGCAGCGTTGCTTGGTGCTTTTAAAAGCGATTGTTCTGCCAAATGATAAAGCGGTGGCCATTGCCGAGCAGAGTGGACTTACACATTTGGATTCCCCTCAGTTAGCCGATTTCTCTCAGCAGAGTTATTTTAAAGACTGTGTCGAGCGCGCGGCAGGAGCTTGTACATCATTTAAAATTGATAACAATGGATTTATGGCGGTTGCCGAGTCAAACGCTGACCGGTTAATTTTCTTTAGCGTTCCCTACGAAAGCGGATGGAGCGCGACCGTAAACGGTCAGCCGGCTGAAATTGAAAAAGTCAATGTTGGATTTATGGCGGTTAAGGTACCTGCCGGAGAGGCACAAATTCGATTTAATTATGAAACACCCGGCTTAAAGATTGGCATTTTTCTTTCGATTGCGGGATTTTTAATCTTAGGGTTTTATGTTTTTCGCAGCCGTCAAAGGAAAAGATTGATCGAGCAGCAAAGAAAATTAGATAAAGGAGTTTAAAAATGCCAACGGTTTATTTTGTAATTCCATGTTATAACGAAGAAGCAGTTTTGCCGGAGACGGTAAAAGAGCTGACAAAAGTTTTGGAGGGAATGAAAGAACAGGGCTTAGCAGACCAAAAGAGCCGCATGCTCTTTGTAGATGATGGCAGCCGCGATCAAACGTGGAAGCTGATTTCTAAATATCATGAGGAAAACCATTGGGTGAGCGGGCTGAAGCTTTCTCATAACCGCGGACATCAGAACGCACTGCTCTCCGGATTGATGACTGCAAAAGAAGTAGCGGATTGTGCGATCAGTCTCGATGCCGATCTCCAGGACGATGTAAACGTTCTGCCGCAGTTTGTGGAAAAATATCAGGAAGGCTGCGATGTGGTTTATGGGGTACGCAACAAGCGCGAGACAGATACTTTCTTTAAAAGGACGACGGCCGAAGGATTTTATAAGGTGATGCAGAAGCTGGGCGTGGATATTGTTTTTAATCATGCGGATTACCGTTTAATGAGCCGCCGGGCGCTGGAAGCGCTTTCCGAATACAAAGAGGTCAACCTTTTTCTGCGGGGAATTGTGCCTCTGATCGGGTATAAAAGTGATTATGTCTACTACGATCGTCATGAGCGGTTTGCGGGAGAGAGTAAATATCCGCTGAAAAAGATGATTTCTTTTGCGGTGGATGGAATTACCTCATTTAGCGTAAAACCACTCAAAATCATTTCAAATTTGGGAATATTGGTTTCAATTCTGAGCATTTTTGGGCTGATTTATGCACTAATCTCCCACTTTACGGGGAATGCTGTTTCCGGCTGGACGGCAATCGTCTGCTCGATCTGGCTGTTGGGGGGGATTCAGATGCTTTGTCTTGGTGTAGTTGGTACTTATGTGGGCAAAATTTACAGCGAAGTGAAAGGTCGCCCACGCTTTAAGATTGAAACACTTCTCGACGACAACACGGAAGAACAAAAGATTCCACTGAGAAAAGATGAAAACGTTTAAATGCACTCAAAAGGACCGCACAGAATTTTTCTGTGCGGTCCTTTTTTACAGTGTGAAAAGAATATGATTTGCTTTATAAAACTTTTTATATAACTTCTTATCATGATCCTTTCGATAAGAGGGCATGTTAATGCTTATAACATTATGATTATTAGGAGTGACAATTTATGGGAATTACAGAATATACCAATGAGTTAATTCACGAAAAATCTCCTTATTTATTACAGCATGCGCACAATCCGGTTAATTGGTTTCCCTGGGGAAGGATGGCATTTCAAAAAGCCAAAGAGGAAAATAAGCCCATTTTTTTAAGCATTGGTTATTCCACCTGTCATTG
>DHOF01000046.1:0-2971 GCA_002411615.1 Ruminococcaceae bacterium UBA5397 | reverse complement strand
CTGTCATTGGTGCCATGTGATGGCTCATGAATCTTTTGAATCTTTACAAGTGGCAGAGCTTTTGAATCGAGAGTACATCTCGATTAAGGTCGACCGTGAAGAACGTCCTGATATAGACGCCGTGTATATGTCTGTATGTGTGGCGTTTCACGGAGCCGGCGGATGGCCGTTGACCGTTATTATGACGCCGGAGCAAAAGCCTTTTTGGGTTGGAACTTATTTACCTAAAACTTCACAGTATGGGCATATGGGACTGTTGGAACTCTTGACTTCTATCTCGCAGTTGTGGAAAAACGATCGGGAAAAATTAATTGAATCAGGCGAAAATGCGGTCCAGCAGCTGCAGCAGTCGGAGACAAAAAAGCGCCCTGCTTCTGAACTTAGCACAGAAGTGTTTACACATGCTTTTCAATGGCTTCAACAGACTTATGATCCCGAATGGGGAGGCTTTGGTGCAGCACCAAAGTTTCCAACGCCGTTTAATTTGCTTTTTTTACTGCGCTATTCGGCGGTCGAACACGAAGAGAGTGCGCTGAAAATGGTCGAGCATACCCTCGAGCAAATGTATAGAGGCGGGATTTATGATCATATCGGGGGTGGATTTTCGCGTTACTCTACAGATGAAAAGTGGTTAATTCCCCATTTTGAAAAAACACTTTATGATAACGCATTGCTTGCGCAGACCTATCTTGAAGCATATGAAAAAACGAAAAAATCCGTTTATCGGCGTGCCGCTGAAGATGTGCTGGATTATGTTCTTCGCGAGCTGACAGATGAGAAGTCCGGGTTTTATTGCGGTCAAGATGCAGACAGCGATGGCGAAGAAGGAAAATACTATCTTTTTACACCGGATGAAATAGGGAAGGTACTTGGCAAAGAAGAATCAAATCAATTTTGTGAATGGTTTGGAATCACAAAGGCCGGAAATTTTGAGGGAAAAAGCGTTCCAAATTTAATTGCAAATGCAAAATATGCAGAAAAAAACGAACAGATTGAAGCCGATTGCAGAATCCTTTACGATTATCGCTTAAAACGTACGAAACTTCATAAGGATGATAAAGTTTTAGTCGCTTGGAATGCGCTTATGATCTCGGCTTTGGCAGATGCTTTTGTCATATTACAGGAGCCGATTTATCTAAAAGCAGCAGAAGATGCACAACAGTTTATTTCGGAATCTCTAGTAAATCATCAGACAGACCGCTTATGCCGTCGGTGGCGCAAAGGCGAAGCCGGAATTACCGCTCAGTTAGACGACTATGCGTTTTATGCTTTTGCATTGCTGAAACTTTATCAGGCCACTTTTGAGGTGTTCTATTTAAAGGAAGCTGTCCGATATTCGAAGCAGATGATCGATCTGTTTTTTGACAATGAAGAAGGAGGCTTCTATTTATATGCAAAAGATGCGGAATCATTGATCGGCCGCCCGAAAGAGACATATGATGGAGCGGTTCCTTCTGGAAATTCAATTGCTGTGGCTGTTTTGCTGTGGCTTTTTAACCTTACAGGAGACGTTATGTGGCAGCAGCTGTTTAAAAAGCAAGTTGTATTTTATTCCGGCTATCTTTCTGACTTCCCGGCCGGAAATTGTGCCGCTCTATGTGCATTGACCAGAGTGCTGTATCCATCTCAAGAACTTATTTGTGTTACTTCAGAGGATCAGGCGCCTTTGGAATTGATTTCCTTTTTGCATGATCATCAAAAACAACTTCCGTTCAGCGTAATCAAAACGAAAGCAAATCAACAGGAATTAATGAATGCGGCGCCCTATACCGAAAGTTATCCTATTCCAGCCGAAGGGACCGCTTTTTATCTTTGTAAAGATGGAAAATGCTCGGCACCGGTAACCGATCTGAAAATTTTGCAGCAGATGATTTAATTAGGAAAACATGAAATATTTTCCTAATATTATTGATTATGGAATTGACGGTTCCAAAATGTGGATTATTATATAATAAGTTAGAAAATCATTACAATGTTTTGTACAACTTTTAATCATCAAAAGGGGCGATTCCATTGAGTATTGAAAAGAAATTTTTATGAATATCCTGTTAGGAGTGATAAGCTTATGAGCGGAGATAATTTGGAACCGAGCTTTATGCGGCAATGGAAAAAGTCTGTCGCAATTTCTGTGATTTCGTGCGGTGTTTTAGGAATTTTTGCTTTTCTAATGGATCGGTTTTATGGAGTGGATTTTTTCAAAGAACGACTTTGGCTTCGGATTTTAATGATGGTTGGGATATTTGCAACACTGCTTCCTAATAAAAAGTTGCATGACGAAACAGGACTCAGTTATTGGACTCTTGACCTGTGGCAAGATAGTACAATGATGGTGCTGTCGATTCTTTATACGATTGAGTTCTTTCTGTTAGGAAAATATGTCTTTTACACGATTAACCATTGAATAAGGAGAGGAGCTCCTATGAGTGAAAAAAGAACAACAGATTTAATTCTTTCGATGATTGTGCTTCTCCTGAATCTTGTGCTGATTAGTTTTCTTTTATGGCCGTCCGCGGTGAAACTACTTGGAAATCCATGGGTAATAACAGCGTTTGTTTGTTATTTTGCACTTTCGTTTTTTTTAATACGGAGGCAGAAGAAAAAACAGACGCAAGAAAAAAACATAAAATTAATAAAAATTTTGGCTCTGGTGAATGAAAGCTTGGGATTTATTGTTCTAGCGATTTTATTAACAGAACCATACCTGCATTAATTCTTGTTGTAATGGAGAGGGCTGTTATGAAAACCTGATTTTAATAGAGAGAAGGAATCCCATGCAGCAACAATCAAACAGGACAAAAAGTTTATGGTATCTATGTGCATTTCTTTGTTTCCTTTGCGGGCTTATTTTTGCATGTAGTGCGATTCTTGTCACTCTTAAAATGTATTCAATCTCCATTCCAATGGGAAAAATCGGGACGGTAGTTGGCATAATTGGTGTCATTTTATATTGGATCATAATAGGAGGAGCGCC
>DHOF01000116.1 GCA_002411615.1 Ruminococcaceae bacterium UBA5397 | reverse complement strand
ATTGCAGAGGAAGCTTTGGCTCCCTATCAAGAATTGATGCCTTACCGTGCAATTGAAGGTGGACTTTTTATCTGGTGTACACTGCCAAATTCCATTCCGATGCTGGATTTTTGCGCTGCTGCCGTAAAGGAATGCAAAGTTTGTGCTGTTCCTGGCAACGCATTTTACACCGATGATACCATGCCATGCCAGAGCTTCCGCATTAATTATTCTTCTCCTACCGACGAAGAACTCGCAGAAGGAATTCACCGTCTGGGAGAACTTGCAAAAGGCTGGAAAGACCGCGGCTGATTTTTTCTGATACCATTTTTATGAGGAGACAAAAACAAATATGGAGATTACCAATTCTACTACAACGAATTCTGAAACACCTAAGAAGCGCATTTTCAGTGCCATTCAGCCCAGCGGAGATATTACGCTGGGAAATTATCTTGGAGCACTTAAAAACTGGATCAGCCTACAGGATGAATTTGACTGCATTTTTGCTTTAGCAGATTTACACACCATCACCGTTCGGCAGGAACCGGCACAATTCCGCAAACATGCATTGGAAGCCTATGCGCTTCTTCTCGCCTGCGGAATTGACGTTAAAAAAAGCCTTTTCTTCCTTCAAAGTCATGTTCCCGCTCATGCACAGCTTGCATGGGTTCTTGACTGTTATACGCAATTTGGAGAGCTTTCCCGCATGACGCAGTTTAAGGATAAATCCAAAAAGCACGCGGACAATATCAACGCCGGACTTTTCACCTATCCGAGTCTGATGGCAGCAGATATTCTGCTCTATCAGGCGGATTTGGTTCCAGTTGGGGCTGACCAAACCCAGCACCTCGAACTGACCCGTAATATTGCGACTCGCTTTAACGGCCTTTACAGCCCTACCTTTAAAATTCCAGAAGGCTACACCATGAAACAGGGCGGCAAAATCATGAGTCTTCAGGACCCCACCAAAAAGATGAGCAAGTCCGATGAAAATGTAAATGGCTGCATTTATGTATTGGACAAGCCGGAAGATATCATGCGCAAATTTAAACGCGCCATCACAGACAGCGAAGCCTGTGTCCGCTATGGCGAAGGAAAAGATGGAATTAATAATCTGATGGATATTTACAGCTGTGTGACCGGAAAAAATTATCAGGAAATTGAGGCGGAATTTGACGGTCACGGCTATGGTGATTTCAAAACAGCCGTTGGAGAAGCAGTGGTAGAGCATCTCCGCCCGATTCAAGAGCGGTATGCAAAATACAGCAAGGATAAAACATTTTTGCAGTCTTGCTGGAATGAAAGTGCTGAAAAAGCAGCACGGATTGCAAACCGTACCCTTAGCAAAGTCATGCGGAAGGTTGGTTTTCTTCCCCGCGAACTTTAATAAAAATTTTATCTATTAAAAAAGCAGTACAGTCTTTTGACTGTACTGCTTTTTGATTTCTATTGATTGGATCAGCGATCAGCGCCTTACGAACCCTAATTTATGAAACAGACGAAGTACCTGTCTTGCTTAATTCCGGATAAGCAAGCCCTGCAATTTCCGTTACTGCAAGCATCACGGTCTCTCCCTGCCACTTCATATAATTGGGATCAATTTCATAAACGCGTCCTTCTTTGACTGCAGAAAGGTTCTCGAAGATATCCGCGGTTTCGAGCTTTTCCTTTAACCCAACCGGGCAGAAAATCACCTGCGGATTTGCTCTTTTGAGAGCCGTTAAATCCATCTTTCCACCTTCAGAACCTGCGGCTACATTGGTTACACCAGCACTTTCCAAAATGGAATTTTGAAACATATCTCCTGTAACAACCGATCCGTCGGTATCCGAAACGTAAATTCCGGTGAGCAGAATGTTTTTATTGGGAATAATCCGTGCGACAGAATCAATTCCCATCAAAACCTGCTCTGCCATTTTAGTTCCCTGCTCATATCCGGTGCGTGCCCCCTTGACGGCGGTTCCGACTTCCGCATAAAGGCGGCTGAGATCCGCTCTGCCGTTCGCAGGAGAAAGACTAAGCAAAACGATCCCCGCATCAGAAAAAGCTTTCATTTCGTCCTGTGTTGGTGTCTGATCAGTAAGAGCAAGATCAACGCCCAAATTTTTGAGCTCTTTTGCTTGATCAAGACTATATACCGGAAGGGAAGACAGCTCATTCTGACTACAATCTTCACTGCGGGCTTTCAGAACGGTTTCATACCGCAACTTAAGAAGAATATCGGCAATGTTTCCCGAAAGTACCGCAACACCGGCAGGTTCCTTTGTAAGATTAACATTCTCTACCTTTGCCGGCCAATCGGCAGCTGCAGCACCGGAAACTACAGAAGATGTCTGCGTCTGCCCGCAACCGGTAACCATCATTAAAAAAAAGGTGATGCAAAGAAATCCTGCAAGCCATCTTTTTTTCATAAAATCCTCTCTTTCTGAAAATTCTCAGTCATCCAACGATTTTCCCAGACTTAGTTTTGCCTGTGCATCGCGAATATACTGCTGGGCAACTCTGGGAGAGCGGCCTCCATGAATTGTCGCCCAGCGCTCCGCACCGGACTCCAGCAAAGGAATATACTCTTTGAGGTCATGCTGATAAGCAAGCTGATCAACAATTTCCAGAAAGCGCACCTTATCAGGAAGCATAAAGTTAATGGAAAGTCCAAACCGATCGGCAAGAGACAAACTTTCCTGAATGGTATCACTCTGATGGACCTCATCTCCCTCACGGTCTGAAAAGCTTTCCCGCAGAAGATGGCGGCGATTGCTGGTGGCATAAATCAGAGAATTATCCGGCCGCGCAGCCAATCCTCCCTGCAAAACAGACTTGAGTGCCGCATAGGTGCTGTCCTGCTGTGAAAAAGAAAGATCATCAATAAAGATAATAAACTTCATCGGGATTTCCGCAATCTGATCGACTAAATACGGAAAATCCATCAAATATTCTTTAGGCATCTCGATCACACGCAGTCCCTGCGGATAATACTCATTCAAAAGTGCCTTTACGGTAGAAGATTTTCCAGTCCCACGGTCGCCATAAAGCAGACAGTTATTCGCCGGATAGCCTTTTAAAAATGCGACGGTATTATCAATCGCCATTTGGCGCTGTACTTCATACCCCTTGAGCTGATTCATTCTCTGCTTATCCGGATGCGCCACCGGCAAAATCCGCTTATCTCGCCAAATAAATGCCCGATACCGCGCATACATCCCGCATCCATTTTTCTGATAATACTGAGCCATCTGCTGTGCGCAGGTCTTTGCGTCCCCGCGCAGCAATTCCACCGGTTCTCCCGTTTCCCAACACGGCAGCGGCGGAAGATCCGAAAAGCCGCAGCTTTGCAAAAGATCGTCAGGGGTTAACCGGGAAAGGTCCAAAATGATTTCCAGATCACGTTCTACAGCTGCCTGCATACAGCTGGAAAAGTCCACATTTCCCGCAGCTGAAGCCAGTGAAAACGCATTTTCATCATATAACGCCGTACTGGTTAGATGTCCGGCAAAGTTTTCGCTGCTCTCTCTTTCGCAAAGGACAGCAAAAAATTCTCCCCAGGCATTGAGAAAAGTTTCTTTTGTATCAGCCCAAAGCAAACGATAAAGTGCCTTGGGGACGGTTCGATTTAAGATCCCGTGATAAATAGAGAGAGAAGCCAGCTCTGCAGCGGCCTGTTTCATTCGGTTCATAATATACCTCTTTTTGCAAAATAATAGAAAATCTGCTCATTATGTCTATTATTTTACCTGTTGACTGATTTTCAGTCAAGCAAAAACCGGATTTCGCCCTTGACTTTTTTAGGCAAATTCTTTAAAATGAGGAATACAGACTTTTGCCAGAAACTTTATAGCAGGTTTTCTGCATTTATCTGTAGTTTAATCAACATGGAAGCGTATCGAAGTGGTCATAACGGGCCTGACTCGAAATCAGGTAGACCGCAAGGTCTCGTGGGTTCGAATCCCACCGCTTCCGCCAATATAATGATAATAAAAGGATTTGAACCATCATGGTTTGAGTCCTTTTATTATTTTGATCCTTATGATATACTCAGTTCAGATTATTTATATTAGAGTCAGTGGGCGATAAAATGGATTTGCGGTTGAAGTTTAATGAAGATGAAATAAACTACGATCACTTTCGACCAACATACCCCGATGAACTGTTTGCGGACATAATCAGCTATTCTTTAATAGATGAGGGGAGTAATTCTTTAGAGATAGGAATTGGCACGGGACAAGCAACAACACCTATTTTAAAAAGCGGTTGTTCGGTTACCGCGGTCGAACTCGGTGATAAATTAAGTGCCTTTGTAAAAAGGAAATTTATAAAATACAGTAATTTTAATGTTGTTAATGCCGATTTTATGGTTTTGCCCCTTAAATCGGATTTTTATAACTTGGTGTATTGTGCTACTGCCTTTCACTGGTTGCCCAAGGAAGAAAGTTACAATAAGGTATATAATATTTTGAAATCTGGCGGCACTATTGCATTGTTTTGGAATCATCCGTTTCCAAACAGAAAGGATGATAGGAGTAATAAGGCAAACAGACGAGTATACGATAAATATCGGCCATCTGATAAGGAAATCGTTGAATTTTGTGAAAAGGATTGTGCACAACATACACGAGAATTAGAACGATTCGGGTTTAAAGATATTAAAGTAAAATTGTATCATCGGGTTCGCACCCTTACTTCTGACTCTTATATTGCTTTACTTAACACATATTCAGATCATCGAGCTTTGGACCCCAAAACAAAAGATGCTTTTGAAGCTGAGATGAAAATGTTAATTGATGAAATTGGTGGAAAAATCAACATATACGATACCATAGATTTATATTTAGCGAGAAAGCCATAAGTGTATATCATGAGCATAATCAGAACCCGCATCTAAATTGGGCAAATGACACCCTAAAAAATTCATGTGTAAGGATTCAGCCCTACACATGAATTTTCTCTTTATATAAAACTTTTCAAAAAGCATTGACAAGTAAACTTGGTAGTGCTATCTTATAGAAAAGACAAGAAAACTTGTCAAAATAACAATATTACTTGGATTGGAGTCTTTATTATGAATAAAGAGGAGATTTTGAAAAAAAGCCGCGATCAAAAAGAAGATGAAGGAACCATTTATGCAGACAATAATGGCCGCCGTTATGGTGTGATTGCCTTTAGTTCTATTTTTATCATTATTACGTTTTTCAATCTTTTTACAAAGCAAAACAATTTTATTCCATACTGTATGTTTTTCGCCTATATGTCTGCTGAGGCATATGGAAAATACAGGACTACAAAGGCAAAGGCACTCATGGCAACGACTGTATTAGCATCTTTTGCGTCTGTTGCTTTTCTTATTTGTTATATTTTGGTCGTTCTGGGCGTAGGAGCATGAAAAGTGAATTGATTCTAAAGAATCGGCTTAAAATTGCTCGTGCAGAAAAGAATCTGTCACAAGGAAATTTAGCTGAATTGGTTGGTGTTTCCAGAAACACAATCAGCTCTATTGAAACAGGTCAATTCAATCCAACTGCAAAACTTGCGTTAATTCTGTGCATTGCATTGGATAAAAAATTTGGGGATTTATTTTATTTTTAAACAAATATTTTAACTGAAAAATTCCTTAAAGCAATACACCAGCACGATAACAAAGACTTTTCTGAAAATTTTCAGAAAGGTCTTTGTTTAATTTATTTTTTTCAATTCTTCATTTATCAAATAATTAATAGAAAAACAAATCGCTTTAACTGCCAAGCATAATATTCAGGATTTCAACATCTGTGCTTTTCATTCCGACCCGAGCCATTCTCCCCACTGTGGCAATTGTTTTTTCCGCAGTGCTCATAGAAAGACCTTCTCCCGGTTGAAATACACACTGATGAATGCTCATATCGAGAGCCTGCAGTGCAGTTTCTACTGCAATGCTGATTTTCGCTGCACAGGAAGACTTTGCTCCATCACAAACCATTCCTCCAACCGTACAGATCGAATTTGTAATGGTATTTCCGATCATTTGATAAAACTTTTCTTCAGAAATTTTTCCTTTATACATTAGATATGCTATACCGCATGCAGCGCTGGTAGCACCGCAGTAAGCTGAAAGGCTTCCAATATATTTTTTCTGATGAATGGAGATTAGATTTGCTACTGCTAGAGCACGATAACGAAGCTCTTCGCTGACATCCAGCTCATTTGCATAGACGACAACCGGCATCGTCAAAGTGATTCCCTGATTTCCACTGCCTGAATTAATGACCACTGGAAGAGCACATCCACTCATACGTGCATCACTGCCGGCAGCAGCATAAGCACGAGAAAGCAATCTGGCGCGTTCGGCTCCTTTGGCCCGTTCTATAAGTATTTTTCCGACCTCAGCGCCCCATTCGCCTTTTAGACCTTCTTTTGCAATCGCAGTATTAAATTCAATCTGAGGTTTTAAAATCGGCTCAAGATCAGAAATTTTGGCTGCGTCCGCAAACTCAATAATATTATGCAAATTCAGAAGATCTCGATTCCCCATTTCCTTTTGTGCTTCTGCTTCGGGCAAATCTTCTTTCTTTTCGAATAATACTTTATGATTTTTTTCAATGCGGGTAATGTTGGTATGATGATCTTTAATCTCTACCACTGCATTTTTGCTGCCGGCAGTCAGCTCAAGTATAATATAAAGGTTTTCGACACCTTCAATCAATTCACAGCTGCAAAGATCAGAACAGAAATTTCTGCACTTTTCAATGCCTTTAATTCTTGTTCTGAAGTTGCAGAATCAGCATACGCAGGATTGTATTTTCCAAGATGAGGTTCTACAAACTTGACTGTAATAAGTATCGCTACAATGGTTAGAACCGGAACCGAAAATGCTGAAAAATACCAGTTAATTGCAGGAGACAGCGCGTATTGTGGATTTACAAGCTGTGCGGCAGTCTGTGTAAAACTTACATTTACCACATCCATAGAGGTTATCATCAAATTGGATGCAAATGCGCCCGAAACGCTTGCATATGCTGCAAACATACCTGCCATCGGATTTCTGCGCATGCTCGCCCAGATAATTGCACCTAAAGGCGGCATGACCACAAATTCTGCACCGCCGGTGCAGTCGGCCATTACACAAAGGAAACAGAAAATTGCTATAATTTTGATATCAGACGCCTTTGAGCGTTCTACGAGACCTTTTAAAGCGACATTAAACAAACCCGAATGGTCAATAGTCCAACGCCCATCATACAAACTAGCACTAACCCCAATGCAGGCAAGGTGGTAAAATTTCCGACAGCCTGTGTCAGCATTTTAATAAAGCCGTCGACAGACAACAAATTGTAAGCAACAACTTTTTCGCCAGTAGCAGGGTTGATTGCAGAAAGATCTGTTTGCGCACAGATAAAAGGATTACTGCAATAGACAGATAAATAAATAGTGAGACCGGATATGGAATCTTATTGCCAACAATTTCGACATGCTGCAAAAATTTTTCAAAGCCTTTTGGTCGTTTTTGAACATTTTCTTCCATAATCACAACTCCCCGTTTTTGTAATTGATTGCGGGACTTAACAAAAGTCCAAATTTCCAAAACAAAAATTCAGCGACTCGAGTCTGTCCGTCATTCGTTTTGATGGTTTAGCTTAAGAATAGAAAAAAGTTTCAACAAAGTCCAACAGCTTTTTCACTCTCAAGTACAATTGTTTAGTTGTTGATAAAGTAATTTTCCACAAATGTTAAGCAATCTTTAATGTTTTCAAAAAAATTAAATAATTTTTGCTTGTTTTGTCAAAATATTTATTTAGTAATTTACAAAAGCATCGGTCACATACGGCGATTTTTGTGATCGGCCCAACCAAGCATTCAGGATACCTGATGTTTGCAATAGGCCCGGATCGCCAGAATAAAAAACAAGGGAATTTCGATCGCTGCAGCGCCCATAATCAGATATGGTGACCAAACGCTGAATTGACCTACTTGAATAAACAGCATATTTCCCAATTGATAAGAAAGATTATTGTTAATACCAAGGCCGCCGGACGGCAAAATGCAGCTTATGAATCCAGCAAAGTTTCCAGCTCCCTGTATCACCTGATAGAGAATATCCGGCAATAGACAGAACGCAATCGCGATAACCAGCGTAGTGGTCGAACTATGGCATTTGGTCGATAGGAACATGGAAAAACAGGCGGTGGCAAAAAGGGTTAAAAAACCTGCTCCAACCAAAAGTGCCTGCTCCTCACCAACCGTGATGGGCAAAAATAAAAAGGGATTGTGAATCTGCGCGGAACTAACAAGTCTTTCCCAGCCGAATGTTTTATCCACTATCAAAATGAAAATTGTAATGCTCACGGTGAATAGAATAAGATCAATCAACAGGGCAGCCAAAAGTTTACTGACTGCTAACTTGGCCCTTCCGTTTCGAGTGCTGCGGAGAATGTCATCCGATCCAGTTTGGTATTCCGCCGAAAAAACAGGCGCGTTGATCATAACGCAGATCAGCAATAAAATAAAAGTCAAAAAATTGAGAATAAAAAAGCTGTTGTTTGGAAGTCCGTAAAAATAAGTAAGCGGTGTTTTTACCTGACTGTTCAGTAACATCACCTGATTTTTCACGTCGGAATTATGAGGATATTTTGCTTCTACTGTTTCTTCTAGCTTTTGGTTTCGCTGGGCATAAAAATTCTGTACATCATTAGGCTCAATTTTTTCCAAAGCGGTAAAAATATCCTGATTATTCGAATACACAGAAGCGATCAGATTCAGCCGCTGAAACCTCGGAGAAATTTCTTTGTTATATAGATCAAATGGAATATTTCCTCCATATTGATCGAATAGATTATGGAACACTTCCAAATCCGATTGCAGTTTGCTGACTGTTACTTCTCCTTCATAGGGTGCTTTCTGCTCTTTATTGACAGCAATAGCAGATATGCCGGTGATCCTTTCTATATTCCCATCTTGATCGACGGTTTCATATTCCTCCCCGGCAAATGTGGAAAACGCAAGGACAATCGACAAGGCAACGGCAGCGGCAACCGAAATCCACGTTGCACGCGTTTTGCTCATACGTTTAAGTTCCATCATAAATATGCGCATTATCCCAATCTCTCCTTTAATTGTTTCTTTCTCTGTTTTCACTCGTCGATCTTCGTTTTCTTTCCATGACGGATTTCTCTTCTGAAAAATAGAAAAGATATAAATCTTCCAATGTAGGTTCTGTCTGCACCGCATTTTCGGTGGGCTTATGTTCAGAAACAATCCGGAGCATGTCCGCATTGCCTTCGTGCTTCAGATTGGAAATCGTATATTCACTGTTTAGCATTTCTGCCTGCATCGGGTCAGCCCGGCATTCCCAGACATACCCGCTGATGGAAGCGGTAATTTCACTTGGTTTGCCTTGATGAATGAGTTTTCCTTCTTTCATCATCAGAATGATATCCGCAATATACTCTACATCCGATACAATATGGGTAGACAGAATTACAATTTTATCTTTGGAAATATTGGAAATCAGATTGCGGAAACGGACGCGCTCCTTGGGATCAAGCCCAGCCGTCGGTTCATCCAGTACCAGTATTTTAGGATCGTTCAAAAGCGCTTGTGCAATGCCGAGGCGTCGCTTCATACCGCCGGAAAACGTTTTTATTTTCTTTTTAGCTACCGTTTGAAGTGATACGAGTTCCAAAAGTTCATTGGCTCTCACTTTCGCCGCACCTGCACTCAGCCCCTTTAAGGCTGCAATATACAGCAAATAATCCAGTGCGGTAAAAACAGGATAATACCCAAAATGCTGCGGAAGGTATCCCAATAGATCCCGATAGTTTTCGCCCATGCTGAGGGTATCTTTCCCGTCAAACAAAACCTTCCCGGAAGTAGGATTCAAAATGCCGCAGGCCATGCGCATCAATGTGGTTTTACCGGCACCGTTTGCACCGAGCAGTCCATAGATTCCAGGCGTCAGCGTAATGGAAAGCGCATCGACCGCCGTTTTATCTTTGTATTTTTTCGTTAGGTTGCTGAATGTTAGCTCCATTTTTGCTTCCTCCATAAATTTATTGCCAAGTTACCGAAATTGCTTCTTCTTTTGAGTAAAAGCGGTTAAAACTTTGAAATGTCTGCACAACTTCTACAGCAATGTAGACAAGTGTTAGCATAAACATAACTACCCAAGCTCCCGTTGCTGCCGTTTCATAATACCGCCTGATGAAAGACAGGCTGACAAAAACAGCGATGCACAAAGCACAGACTGCTCCGCAGTAATACCCACTCTGTCTGCTTTTTACATGGCTCAGCACAGTAAGACACCCACCGCAAGTCAGGTTGAACGGTACAAACAGATATAAAATCATTCTCAGTAGAAACCCGCCGCTGTGTACAGTGGATACTGCCAAAATCACTGTCAGGCAAAACAGATCCATCAGTCCAAGAATCAACATTCTGGCTCCCATCAGTTTCCGCATAGAAAATCGGGTACAGGACTCGATTTCTTCCATTCCATGAGAATAGCTTTTTAAAAGCTCTGGAAAACCAACAAAGGCAATCATGGGTGAAGCGGCCGAAAAGAGCAACAGTATCTGCTGCAGATTTGTTTGTCCAAAATCATATTTTGTGAGGAGAATCAAAAATCCAAGTACAAGTGCAACCTGGGTAAACCATACCCAATGACCAATAAAGTGCATCTGCATCCGTATAAACTCCCCAAAACCAATCCGTTTGGATAATAGGCGATTGCAATATGCCTGCCGTGCAAGTTGAATCGTCTGCTGCATTTTTTCCGGGTCATACGAAGGAACCGGATACTGCTGCAAATAATCACGGATTTCTCGATTGCTTTGATTCATAACTAATCTCCCCTCATAAGTTTTTTGATGGTTTTTATCCCTTGACCGAGTCTGCATTTCGTGACAGATAATCCGGAACCTGTAACCTGTGCAATGTCTTTGATTTTTAGGTCCTGGTAAAACCGAAGTAAAATGACATCTCTCTGCTCATCCGGCAATTCGGACAATACCTTTCGGACAGAATCCGCTGCCTCAAATTGATCTACATCATTACGGGGCTCCTCTTTTTCCCATTCTTCCAGATGGATCGGGACGCTTTTTCGCATCATACTTACATAAAGATTGTGCGCAATCGTATAGAGGTAGTTTTTTACTTTTCCTCTTTGCGCATAACTGTCAAAATTCCGACAGAAATGCAAAAAAGTTTCCTGTGTCAGATCTTGGGCATCTTCTTTGTTTTCCACCTTACGGTAACAGTAAGCATAAACCGACCCATAGTATTTTTGAACCAGCTGATCCATCGCACCGGCATCCCCTGCTCTTATGCGCCGGATCAGGTTTTCGTCATCCACTGCAGCACTTCCTTTTTATCCGTCCATGATATATAACGCTTCACTCATTAAAAAAGTCAGGGGTGTCCCGGCTTTTTTTAACCTTTCGCTAACACTTATATTAGCAGGTGCGTGTTTTACGGGCAAGGAATTTGCAATATAGCAAGAAAGGCCTTGACAGCCTAGGCGCTTCTGCATATGATAATTTATATTCCGACAAACTATCTCATAAACGTATGCCACCTTTTTCTATAGAAATGGAGACAAACATGACATCAGAAAACTACAGTGACCTGTTCTCTAAACACTTTTCCTTTTGGGAGCATCTCTCGAGCGCAGAAAAAAATTTCTTTTTAGAAAACACAGTTTCCACGCACTATCAAAAAGGAACCTGTGTTCATAGCGGAAACGCAGACTGTATTGGAATTCTCCTGGTTACACACGGGCAACTGCGCACTTATTTATTATCCGAAGAAGGCCGCGATGTCACAATTTTCCGGCTGTTCCCCGGGAATGTCTGTGTTCTTTCCGCTTCCTGCATGCTGGATTCGATTACATTTGATGTATTTATTGATGCCGAAGAAGATACGGATGTACTGCTCATGAACTCGTCTGCATTTCATGAGATGGCAGAAAAAAATATCTATGTAAAATGCTTTACCTACCAAATTGCAACGGAACGTTTTTCGGATGTGATGTGGGCAATGGAGCAAATCCTGTTTATGGGAATTGACAAACGACTGGCCATCTTTTTATGGGACGAATGCAGCAAGAACCATACAGACAAAATTTCTTTGACACACGAACAAATTGCCAAATATATGGGTACTGCGCGCGAAGTAGTCTCCCGCATGCTGAAATATTTTGCCGGTGAAGGCATTGTAGAACTCTACAGAGGCGGCGTAAAAGTCGTAGACAAAGAAAAACTAAGAAACATCATTCCGACAGAAAAATAAAGCCGCATGCTTTTTCGCATCAATACTCTATTACAAATCAAAAAATCCGCAGTTTGCTAATCAAAGCAACTGCGGATTTTTTAGTTACCAACGTCGGTTGGTCCTATTTATTTCTAAAGCACTAAGGGGGCTATTAAAAATCAGATAAACAAATTCACATTGGATTCTTCGGCATCTCCCAAATAAGTTCCAACACCGCCGATTTCTACTCCGTCGATCAGCTCTTCTTTTCTGATCCCCATGATTTCCATGCTCATCGAACAGGCAATAATCTTTACACCGGCCTTCATGGCTTTCTGGATAAGGGCTTCCAAAGAATCAACATTTTTGTCGTTCATGATTCTTTTCATCATTGCGGTTCCAAGTCCGCCCATATTCATCTTTGAAAGCTTTAATCTCTTGCTTCCGCGTGGAAGCATAGTTCCAAACAAAGATTCCATCATTGTCTTGCTAATGGACTGCTTCTTTTCTTTTCGCAGCGCGGTAAGGCCCCAGAAAGTAAAGAACATCGTCACCGGCCGTCCCATGGCAGCGGCACCGTTTGCAATAATGAAGCTGGCCAAAACTTTATCTAAATCTCCAGAAAACACAATCAGCGTTTTCCCCTGCGGGGGCTCCTTTTGAGAAATTTCCCCAGCCGGCTTGCTGCTTTTTTTCATTACACAGGCAACATAGTCCGAACCTCGCTGTTCTTTTGAAACAAGCTCGTTTCCGGTTCTGCGGCACCAAGCACCGATATCGCGAATGAATCCCGGATCGGAGGCAGATACTTCCATCACTTCTCCATCCTGCATTTTTTGCATGGATTCATATACTTTCATAATAGGGCCGGGACATTGCATTCCGCTGCAGTCAATGTGCAGCGAAATATCGATCTGAGTGTCTCTTTTTTCTTCCACATGATGGGAAGATTTTTCCCGGCAGCAAACCGCCGGAGAATTATCCTGCGGATGTGTGGACTGATAAAACCGTGTTCCGCCGGGATACACTTTTACGTTGCTGAATCCATTCTGCATCAAAATACGGGCTGCATTATAAGAGCGTACTCCAATGGCACAGAAAGTAACGATTTCCCGATTGTGATCGAGCTCATCAAGGCGGTCACGCAGCTGTCCGAGCGGAATATGCACGGCCTTTGGAAGAGAAAATGCAAGAAGTTCAGCATCCTCCCGCACATCAAGCAATAAAGCGTCCGGCTCCGTCTTTTCAATGTTCCATGGAGTAAAAGATACTACTTTGGACAAAACATTTTCTGCAACAAAACCAGCCATATTTACTGGATCTTTTGCAGAGGAGTATGGAGGCGCATAGGCAAGTTCAAGCTGTTTAAGGTCCCCAACGCCGGCACCCATACGAATCGCAACGGCAATCGTATCAATTCGCTTGTCAACACCATCCCGCCCTACGATCTGAGCACCAAGAATGTGTGTACCATCGATGCTGAAAATCAGCTTGAGTGTCAGCGGTACTGCACCAGGATAGTATCCGGCATGAGAGTTCTGCGTAATGAGAATACTCTCGTAGTCTTTCCCTTTTACTTTTCCCTGTTTTGCAAGTGCTTTCTCATTTGCACCGGTACATGCAGCCGTGAGGTCAAATACTTTCGCTACCGATGTCCCCATCGTCCCATTATATTCCTCATGCGCACCGGCAATATTATCGGCTGCAATCCGCCCCTGCTTATTTGCAGGGCCTGCTAACGGAATCATGGTGCGGTCTTTCGAAATGAAATCTTCTACTTCTATTACATCGCCGACCGCAAAAATGTCAGGATCGGAAGTGTGAAGCATCTTATCAACAACAATTCCGCCGCGAGCATTGACAGCAAGTCCTGCATCTTTGGCCAGTTCTCCATTCGGGCGTACTCCGATCGAAAGAAGTACCAGATCGGCCATAACCGATTTTCCGCTATTTAAAGATATTTTGACTGCATCGTTCTCTTCATGAAACGCGCTGACACCGTCACCAAGATACAAATCAACGCAGTTTTCCCGGAGATTTTCATGCAGAAGCTGTGCCATCTCATAATCGAGCGGAGCCATGACCTGATCGGCCGCTTCAATCACGGATACCTCAAGTCCTGCATGGCTGAGATTTTCCGCCATTTCCAGGCCGATAAATCCGCCGCCGATTACTGCCGCCGAGTGTGCACCCTGCTCATGAACCATCTTCCGGATGCGGTCTGTATCCGGAACCGTCCATAGGGTTTGAATGCGCGGAGAATCAATTCCAGGAATTCGAGGGCGAATCGGCGACGAACCAGTAGAGATCACAAGCGTATCATAAGATTCTTCGTAGGTTTTTCCATCTTCCAGTCGCTTAACTTGTACGACTTTCTTTTCCCTGTCGATTTTGATGACTTCATTTTTTACGCGGACATCGACACGAAACTTCTTTTTCATTGCTTCCGGGGTCTGCAGAAGCAGCGCGTCTCTGGACTTAATTACATCGCCGACGTAGTACGGCAACCCGCAGTTCGCATAGGAGATGTATTCACCACGCTCCAAAACAACAATTTCGGCGCTTTCATCCAGTCGGCGAAGCCGCGCTGCGCAGCTTGCTCCTCCCGCTACACCGCCAATTATAACGACCTTTTTCATAGTTGCCTCCTAACGTATCAAACGAATCAAAAATTTTCTGATTCCTGCATTATGCCTCAATCATTTTTAAAATGGCTCCCTTTGGACGAACCCCGACTGACTGCTGTGTGATTTTTCCGTTTTTAAAGACAATCAGGGTTGGAATACTCATGACGCCAAACTGGCGAGCTAGTTCGGGCTGCTCGTCCACATTTACTTTTCCAACATTTATAGAAGAATTTTCATCTGCTATTTTATCCACAATCGGAGAAAGCATTCTGCATGGGCCGCACCAACTGGCCCAAAAATCTAAGAGCACCGGCTTTTCGGAATTAAGTACTTGGGCAGTAAAATTATTTTTTGTAATCGTAGTTACGGACATAGGAATTCTCCTTTCATATGTTTCTGAATTTTTATTTTGTCTTACTCTATAAACTTTATACAACTTTAAAAGATTCATTTCAGTGACTTACTCACAAAACGACAAAATATTTGTAAGCGGTAGCTTGACTGCTTTTTCGCTGCAATTAATTATTGACATATGTCTAAAACCGGTTATAATAAAGATTATAAGTGACATATGTCGGAAACCATAAAAGCAAATGACAGATGCTTGCAGTTGCTGAAGATGAGGTGAAACAATGCCAAGACCAAGAAAATGGAGACGGGTTTGCGGTCTCCCCGAAAGCAGCCGGTTTGGGCCGCTGGATCTGTGTACGCAAAAAGACGATATCGTCACGATGACGGTGGATGAGTATGAAACCATCCGATTGATCGATTTGGATCACTTTACCCAAGAGCAATGTGCAGCGCAGATGAAAATTTCCCGCACTACCGTGCAGGGAATCTATGACAGCGCACGAAAAAAGTTGGCACAGTCACTGGTAAACGGAAAAATTCTTTTGATCAAAGGCGGTGAATACCGTCTTTGCGACGGTCAGGAACATGGTTGCAGAAGAGCTGGATGCCCAAGATGCAGATGCGGAAAATGCTTTGAAGATATGGATACAAATGAAAGCCATTCGCCTGAAAGCGGCGGAACGAAGCCTTCCGGTAATAACGGCATTTAAGATATAAATTTTTTGCAGATCAACTTTGCCTTTGATCGAAATGGAGGAAAAATGTGATTATTATAAAAGTTCTGACTGAAAACACTGCAGCGTCCAAAGACTTTGGCTGTGAGCACGGACTGAGCCTGTATGTGGAAACAAAAAGACACCATCTACTGTTTGATACCGGAGCCAGCAGCTTGTTTGCAGAAAACGCTGCAAAACTGAAGGTTGATATTCCAGAAATCGATATTGCCATTCTATCTCACGGGCATTATGACCACGGCGGTGGATTAAAAACCTTTTTGGAACAAAACAGCCGGGCAAAGGTTTATGCACACGAACGGGTCTTTGAGCCGCATTATGCTCATCGACCCGATGGAACCAACGCTTATATTGGTTTGGATTCCACACTTTTACCTAACGAACGCTTTGTGTTCTGCGGTGCAACCCGTAAAATTGACGAGGAGCTGGAGCTGTTTTCAGAAGTCCGGGAAGAAACGCCCATTCCCTCCGGAAATGCGGATTTATATAGAAAAATTGGGAATACCTTTTTACAAGACGATTTTGCACACGAACAAAATTTGGTCATCCGGCAAAATGGAAAAGCTCTGTTGATTGCAGGATGTGCCCATCGCGGAATTCTTAACATTGTGCGCCAGTTTAAAGAAGACAACGGCCGTTTCCCAGACGTCGTGATCGGAGGATTTCATCTTTACAGCCGCGGACCCGGAAAAAATGAAGCACCGGAAGCTGTGGATACCCTTGCGCGGGAACTTCAAAAAACCGGCACACAGTATTACACCTGCCACTGTACTGGAGAAGAAGCTTACCACCGACTGAAGGCAATTATGGGCGATCAGATCGGTTATCTGTCAGCCGGAAGCCATTTGGTTATCAATTTTTAAAAAGTAAAAAATCAGGTCAAAACTGGTTTGATACCGTCGGCGAACAGTTGGCGGATTTATTAACTAATTATTGGAGGAAAAGAAAATGACAAAAATTGCAGTTGCTTCTAACGACAAAAATGTAACGGGACATTTCGGACATTGTGACAACTTTATGCTGTATGACACAGAAAACAACAAGATTATAAAAGAAGAATGCGTCGCTAATCCCGGCCACAAGCCCGGATTTCTGCCTAACTTTCTTGCTGATAAGGGCGTAAATGTTATCATTAGCGGCAGCATGGGTCAGGGTGCCGTAGACATTTTTAACGAGCGAAATGTTGAAGTCATTACCGGTGCATCCGGTGACGCAAAGACGGCAGTGGAACGTTACCTAACGGGCGAACTAAAATCAACCGGCAGCATCTGCCACGAGCATCAGCATCATGACGATTGCGGCGAATAAAGGCATCTATTCAAAGTCTCAAAATGTTACGGAAAAAAATTAGGCATTGATTCTAAAATTAAGTCTAAAAAAGGAAAGCTCTCCGATGATGAAAACGCATCGGAGGGCTTTCCTTTTTGAATGCAAAAATTATTTTAGGAATACATGCCGTTCTTATTCATATAATCGTAAATCATTTTTCCGTGTTCCTGCTCTTCAGCCTGAATCTGATTCAGCACCTTGCGGACATTTTCTTCTTTAAACTCAAATACACAAACATCATAAGAATGAGAGGCATACTTTTCGCTTGCAAGTGCATCCGTGCATAAAAAACTGTCTTCCTCTTTGTTTTGGTTTTGAGCCATTCCATAGGTGGCCGTAAATGTCGGCTTTCCCTGGGAACCACTGTCAATAGCTGTGGGAGCTGTTCCATTCTCAATATCCTTCAGAAGCTCCCCATGATGCTGTTCTTCCTTTGAAATCTGCGTAAACAAATTTTGAAGCTGCGGGTCCGTTGCCTTTTTAGATTCTTTTTGGTATTTTTCGGTAAAAAGTTTTTCCTGCTCTTTTAAATCTTTTAAAAGGTCTGTTTCTTTCTGTGTTAACTGCATAAATAAATCACCTTCCTTTTTTAATATTTACAAAAGAAACCAATTTATGTACCAGATTTATTTTCCATATTTTTTCATTAATAAAATAAGGAATTAATCCATCTGCCGGAAATCCGTACCCCTTTTTCCTACTTTCTGAATAAGATAATGAACAGAACAATAACGTTCGCTTTTTTAGAGTGTTTCCTTTTTATTTTGCAAAAGTGGGGTGTATTTATGTGTGGAATTGCCGGATTTTGTGATTTCCAAGAAAATTTTACAACAGAACAGGAAAAGTGGAATCAGATCCTAGTTGATATGCGGACTTCAGTTGCCCACCGCGGCAGCGATCAGTCGGGAGAATATTTACGGGAAAACATCGGATTTTCCCATGCAAGACTTTCGATCCGCGATATCTTAGGCGGCGCTCAGCCGATGATTCGAAAAGCAGGCGACTTTGAATATGCAATCGTCTATAACGGAGAAATTTATAATACAGAAGAACTTAGGCCCGCTCTCGAACAAGCAGGATATCATTTTGAAACCACCTCTGATACAGAAGTGATCCTCTATGCCTATATGGAATACGGCATGGACTTTGTTACGAAGCTTAATGGAATCTTTGCTTTTGGAATTTGGGACGGCAAAAAAAGCCAGCTTCTTTTATATCGGGATCGTGTAGGGGTAAAACCATTATTCTATACATTAAAAAATGATTCTCTTGTTTTTGGTTCCGAAATAAAGGCTCTTTTCTGTCACCCGAACGTAAAACCGGAAGTGAATCTGGATAGTTTTCGAGAGATTTTTGGAATTGGGCCTGCAAGAACCCCGGGCTGTGGTGTATTTAAGGGAATCCGTGAGGTGAAACCCGGAACCTGTGTTCTCTTTTCAAAAGACGGGTTCCATCAATTCACTTTTTGGAAACTAAGCGCCAAAGAGCATACGGACAGTTATGAAAAAACAGTTGATACCGTTTCTTTTTTGGTCCGAGATTCGATTACTAGACAGATGGTAGCAGATGTTCCTGTCTGCAGTTTTCTTTCCGGAGGAATCGATTCCAGTATTGTCACCGCAGTTGCAGCTGATTTTCTGCAAAAAAACGGTTCTCTTCTCAATACCTTTTCTTTCGATTTTGTGGACAATGATAAAAACTTTCGTTCCAATTCGTTTCAGCCGGCACAGGATCGTCCCTTCGTCGACAAAATGCTTAAAGTTTGCCGCACCCATCATACCTATCTGGAATGTGATGAGTATCAGCTGGTCGATTCTCTATTTGATGCCGTTACCGCAAAAGACCTGCCCGGCATGACGGATGTAGACGGTTCTCTTCTCTATTTTTGCTCTCTTGTAAAACAGCAGAATAAAGTTGCACTTACCGGCGAATGTGCCGATGAAATCTTCGGGGGATATCCATGGTTTTATCGCAAAGATCTTTTCGAAACCGATGGATTTCCGTGGTCCAAAGATTTATCTGCGAGAACCGTCCTTTTAAATGATGATTTTATTCAGAAGCTGAAAATTAATGAGTACTCTCATAGCAGATATGAAGAGTCTCTGCACGATGTCCCCTATTTAGAGGGAGAAACTGCCGAAGAAAAACGGCGGCGTGAAATCAGCTTTTTAAACATTCGGTGGTTTATGCAAACGCTGCTCGACCGCATGGATCGAACCAGCATGGCCTGGGGACTAGAAGCTAGAGTTCCATTTGCAGACCACCGCATTATCGAATATCTTTACAATGTCCCGTGGAACATGAAATATCAGAATGGAGTAGAAAAAGCGCTTTTGCGGGACGCCTGCAAAGATCTTTTGCCGGACGAAATTCTTCATCGCAAAAAGAGCCCCTATCCAAAGACGTATAGCCCAAATTATGAAAAACTTTTAGCGGAGCGGTTTTCCGCACTTTTAAAAAATACGAATGCACCCGCAAATGCTTTTCTTGACCCCAAAAAAGCAGAACGCTTTTTATCCTCTCCAAAAGATTATGGAAAACCATGGTTCGGACAACTGATGGCGGCGCCGCAGATGATGGCCTATATTCTGCAGATCGAAGACTGGATGGAAAAATATCATCTGGAGCCGTGTCTCTCTTAATTGTGATTTTATAAAGTCTCTTGTATCTCGTGTTGCTCCAAATTTTGCAGCAAAAAATTGACAAAATAACGTGCTCCCATCGGCAGTGTCTTTCTGTCTCGAAACGCAAGGGAAATCGTTCGTTTCATCACTGGTCTGATCGGACGAATCACAACATTTCTGTGATCGATTTTTCTCAGCACCAACTGATACAATGCAGAAACGCCAAGCCCTTGCTCTACCATCGCAATAATCGTATCGTCATCAATCACGCGATAACGGATGTCCGGAGTCAGCGAAAGACTTCGAAAAACGTTTAATGGCACGCTGTATTCCCCTTCCCCCAAAAGAATAAACGGCTCCTGCGCAAGCTCTTTGACTTCAATATGACGGTGGGAAACCAATGGATGATTTTTGGGCAGTACCGCCATCATCTCATCTTCGCAGAGAGGAATGGTCTCAAGGCCGCTGACTGCATCCGGATTGAGAAAGCCAAAATCTACACGCCCTTCTTTGATCCATTGGGCGATTGTTGTATATTCTCCCTGATCCAATACAAACTGCACCATTGGATAAAGTTTCCGAAACTCTTTCATGGCGCGCGGTAAAAAGCTGCGGCTCACACTGGTAAATGTCCCGATCCGAATCACCGCATTTTGAAGTCCATGCATCTCCAGCACCTTTCCCTCCAGGCGCCGATGTGCCGCGCAGAGTGCCTGCAGGTAAGGCAGATATTCTTTTCCATCCGCTGTCAGCTCTACCCGATTTTTTGTCCGCTGCAAAAGTGCCGTGGAAAGCTCTTCTTCCAAAGCTTTTACATTTTGGCTGACTGCAGATTGGGTATAACCGAGCTGATGAGCCGCTTTTGTAAAGCTTCCGGTCTCGACCACCTGTAAAAAGACTTCATATCTAGTCATATTTTCACCTACCCCATTAGTTTTTCTAATGAATTAATTATAACAATTTGTTTTACTGATTGTAAAGAAACAGGTATACTATTTTTTGAGGAAAATAAAAGGGAAAGAAGTTATTTAGGAATATGAATCGTATGGAATATAAAATTGGAGTCTGGGACGGGATGCCTGTTGGAATCGGATACTTTTCAGTCAGCTTTGGATTTGGCGCTCTGGCAGCGTCTCACGGAATCAGTGCATGGGATGCTGCCGTGATTTCCTTTTCGAATCTGACGAGCGCGGGTCAATTTGCAGGGTTAACTGCCATTACAGCAGGGGCTTCTCTTTGGGAGCTGATTCTGACGCAGTTAGTTATCAACAGCCGTTATGCCCTGATGAGCCTTTCTCTTGGGCAAAAGATGGGCAGCCGTATCGGTACGCTGCCAAGGCTCATCATTGCGTTTTTTAACACCGACGAAATTTTCGCTCTGGCGATGGCGCGTCAAAAGCCTCTGACGGTTCCCTATTTGCTGGGCCTCGGTCTAACCCCAATGATAGGCTGGACCGGTGGGACGCTTACAGGTGCCCTAGCAAGTTCCGCGCTGCCGCTGATGATCCGTACCGCTCTTGGCGTTGCTCTTTATGGAATGTTTATTGCCATTGTAATTCCGCAGGCACGCGCGCAAAAATCCATTTTAGCAATCACGCTGATTTCGCTTGTCCTCAGCTGCCTTTTTTACTGGATTCCAGCGTTGAACGGAATTTCTTCCAGTCTATCGGTCATTTTATGCACAGTGATTTCAGCAGCAATTGGCGCGCTCTTATTCCCGATCGACGATGAAGAAAATGCGCAGGAGGCCTTGGCGTGAACATTTATATCAGTATTTTTGCAATGGCCTTGACAACTTATCTGATTCGCATGCTGCCTTTAACCCTCTTTCAAAAGAAGATCAAAAATCGGTTTTTGCGGTCTTTTTTAACTTACGTTCCCTGTGCCTGTCTGACTGCAATGACATTTCCGTCAATTCTTTATTCTACCAATTCCCTTATCAGCGGGCTCATCGGCTTTCTGGTCGCCATAGTGGTCTCTCTCTGGGGCAAAAGTCTCGTGATGGTAGCCGCCTGCAGCTGCGCTGCGGTTTTTCTAACCGAACAGATTCTCTGTTTTCTTTAAAAGTGTTTTTACAGATAAAAAAGTTATAGTTGCTGACCTGATCATCATTCAATAAAATCTTAAAGCCGCATAAAATCGGTCCATAGAGAGTCTCTATGGACCGATTTTTATGTTTCAAAACATGATTTTTCTGTGACTTCAATAAAATGAGCAATTAAAGTCTGCGCATAGGATTGCTTTAGCCAAGCAAAGCGAATCCAATACCATGTGTCTTCTGGGAAATGAAAAACTTCCATTTTCGAAAGCTGCTTTTCTGAAAGAACCGCCTGTGCCAAAATTTTGGGAGAAAAACAAGCGCCCATATTTTTTGCACAGAGCTCCAAAAGCGTCTCAATATTCCCCCCCTCCACTTTGATATCGGGAATAAAGCCAGCCTGTGCAATCAAATGCCGACCAATTCTTCCGGCAATATCTTTTTG
>DHOF01000147.1:3091-3218 GCA_002411615.1 Ruminococcaceae bacterium UBA5397 | reverse complement strand
CGGCGGTGTTTCCGGACAGGCCGGAGCAATTCGTCACGGCGTCGCCCGCGCATTACTCCAGTATGAGGATGGAAGCCTTCGTCCTGCTTTGAAAAAGGCCGGTTTCCTGACTCGTGATCCGAGAATG
>DHOF01000147.1:0-2845 GCA_002411615.1 Ruminococcaceae bacterium UBA5397 | reverse complement strand
TCCTTCCGAAAATTTTCGGAAGGATTTTTTATTTTTCCTTTTTTCGCCATGTTATTCGAAAAATTAGGATTAAAATGGGGCTGTAAATAAATTTAGAGCGGGAATCATCAACAAAATCGTCAGTGTTTTTTCGAAAATCGAAGGTGCTTATTAGAAGTAAAAATTAAGAATATTCACGGAAAAGTAGAGAAAAACATCAAATAAAATCGCCCCATCTAAAGGTGAAAATAGAAAAATTCGTCTTAAAAATTATGGGAAAATAAAGTCCAAAATTAAAATAAAAGCAGCAATAGTCGGAAAATCACCTAAAATCTACAGACCTGTTTTGATTTACTTCGGTAACTCTATTGTTTTTTTTACATTATATATGTTTAAATACATATATATAATTACTTCTCAAAAAATAAAGTTTAAAAGGGGAAAAATAGGAGGACAAATTGTAAAGGGATTGACTGTTTCCAAAAAATGCAAGACAAAATCTTTAAAATCGAGTGACAAGGCATACACCATTACAATTCTAGAAATAGTGGACAACCCCTATTCTGGCGGTATAGAGTGTGGATGCCATGTTCTCGTGTAAAGTGATTTACTTTACACTAAATCAGAAACAGTCTTCTATATTAGAAAGGTCTTCCCTTTTACTCGTAAAAATGAGAGATGGAAGAACAAGCGAAAAGCCGGGATAAAAATAAAACCTTTCCTCCACATCAGCCCTTAAAATCACAAAAATTTGGGATTGAAATAATTATGTTAACTTTATTACAAAATGGTTACAAGCAAATTCTTACATAATGCACAGAAAGTAAATCCAACAAATCCCATTTTAACCACTTTTCTCGAAGAAAAAGGAATCCTTTCGACTGGAAACGGGGGGTATCCTTTGTACATAATGCTCAAATTCTGAACTTTTTGAAATTTGACAATGAGCATTTTTATTCGTATCATGAGACCCATAAACCTGTTGAGCAGTTGGTATGCTATCAGAAAAGGGTGATTTAAGATATGCTGAAACCAATCAAGATGATTGCTGCGCTGAGTGCGGCACTAATAATATCGGCAACGACGATGGCCGGTACGGCATTCGCGACAACTCACAATGCGGTCGTTACTGTGAAGGGCCAAAGCACAACCCTCCGAATGCTGCAAAACGGAGAGACTCAGTCCATTCTACAGATGGCCGGCGTAGAACTTGGCCCAATGGATCGTGTAGACCGCGAGACAAACGCAAACGGCGACATTCTTTTGAATGTAACGACCGGGCGGGCTGTGAGTGTGCAGGACGGAAACAAGTTTTCTTCTTTGGTGGTCAACGATGGAACTACGGTAGAAGAAGTTTTGAATCAGTTGGGAGCGGATCCGATCGGCGAGTCCGATACGGTCACTCCTGGATTGCAGGAAAAAGTTCAGGATGATATGCAGATCACCGTCGAAAGACGACAGCATGTTTCGGTTGTCGTTGATGGTGAAACAAAAGATATTTTGGTTTTGAAAAATGAAACCGCGGTACAGGCGCTTCGTGAAGCGGGCATCGATCTTGGAAAAGACGATGAGTTGAATTTACCTTTCAACAAGCCTCTCGAAGAAAATGCACAAGTTGTTGTAAACCGGATTACATATCAGGAAACTACCGAGACAAAATCGCTGGACTTTACGACCTCGGAACAAGAGGACGCAAGTTTAACGCAGGGAACCAGACAGGTTCAAACTGCGGGTCAAAAAGGCGAAGCTTCTGTAGTGGTTCGTACCAAGTATGTAAACGGGCAGCAGGATTCCCAACAGGAACTGTCCTCTACCGTGACCAAACAGCCAGTGAATGAAGTGGTTCTCGTAGGAACGAAAGTGCAGGCCGCTCAGCCGACACAAAACGCTTCTTATTCCGGAGCTTCAGGAGGCAATACCATTGCGGGGCTTTCTTATTCGAGAGTGATCAGCGGCGTATGTACCGCTTATACAAACGATGGAATATGCAGCACTGGTGTTCCGACCATGGTTGGACGGGTCGCAGTTAATCCGGCAGTGATTCCATATGGCACGCGGATGTATATTACTTCTGCAGACGGCAGCTATGTTTACGGTTATGCAGTAGCCGCAGATACCGGTGGATTCGTTTCTAACGGAAGCGGCGTAATGATTGACCTTTATATGAATACAATGGGTGAATGCAATAGCTTTGGCCGCAGATCAATGAATATCTATTTCCTCAATTAATCCATAGGCAGTAAGGCTTTGATCAAAAAGCTTTACTGCTTTTTTATTAGCTTATCATAATATCAAAGGGACAAATTTGTCCCATGAAGAATAAAATTACAATAAAAAGATAAAAATCCTATTGCAAATTTAGAACGTTTGTGCTAATATAAGAATCAAGAGTTTGAACAAATGTTTGAGGTGAAAAATGAAAATGTCTATAATTTTTGGTGGAGTTTTGTTTTTGGTATCATTGCGGTTGGCACTGCATTATCATCCAAAAGGAAAAGTTGAACGGCTGATGATTGGGATGGTAGCAGCGATGTCACTTTTGGCATTCGCTTTTGGAGAGGGAAACTTTCTGTATTTTTTGATAGAATCAATTTCCTCAGGCGTAGTCATTCTTTGCACCGGAAGAGTTTTGAAGAACGAGGCTAAAATGCGCCTGCAGCGCCACTGCATTGAGCAGTATGCAAAACAGGTGAAAACCAGACAGGCACGCGTTGCTGTGCGCAGCAGGATGCAGGAAGACCGCGTTGCGGCGGCATATTTTGGAGGGCATTCCGAATTGACCTTTTTTGGACGCTGTGCCTAAAGTACACTTGCACGCAATGGTGATTTTCGCATAGACTGAGGGTGCGGGAGGCAGCTGCCTTTT
>DHOF01000158.1:6911-9005 GCA_002411615.1 Ruminococcaceae bacterium UBA5397 | reverse complement strand
AGAAAACAGGCGAAACTTCTTTGCACGACGAGGGCGATGTTTCTTTGACTTTTCCTGAGGGGTATGCCGCATCTGCTCAAAGTTCTGCTTTGCAAAGCGCTCTGTCTTTTGATTGGACTCATGCTGCTGCGTCGCTTTCACATCTCTTTTATATCCGGAAGCACTTGTATTTGACCGGTTTTGCGAAAAATTTCCATTGTTCCGAACCGCCATAGACGATCTCCTTTCCAATCGCTAAAATCCATCATTCCTGATTTGGAATCGTTCATTCAAAATTTTTTCGTCCTATCAAACGGACAAAATTCAGATTGGCATCCAGTAAGTTCGCATCACAAGCAGTAATGCCACAATGCAGGCTACAATCGTCACGAGGCTGAATACACAGCAAATTTTCACTTCGCTCCATCCGCACATCTCGAAATGATGGTGGATCGGTGTCATCTTAAAAATTCTTTTCCCATGAGTTGCTTTAAAGTAGGTCACTTGCAGCACAACGGAAAGGATCTCACATACATAGATAATTCCCATGAGAGGGATTAATACCGGCACATTCATACCAAATCCAAGCGCACAGACCAAGCCGCCCAAAAACAAGGAACCGGTATCTCCCATAAAAACTTTTGCGGGATAAAAATTCCACATCAAAAATCCCAGGCATCCCCCTGCGCACGCCGCCGACAAAATGCTCATCCCGGTCAGCTTCATCACACCTGCAATCGCCATAAAGAAGATTGCCACGACAAACGTAACGGAAGCATTCAGCCCGTCAATTCCGTCTGTAAAGTTGACCGCGTTCACTATGCCCACAATTCCAATCAGTGAGAGGACCCAGTAACCAGTGCCGAGTTCTACTGCTCCAACTCCCGGAACGATCGTAATCGAACCCGTTCCGGCCATTTTCAGCGCCAAAAGGTATGCTGCCGCCACAATGATCTGCAGTAAAAGCTTTTGCAGAACGGTAAGACCAAGGTTTCGCTTTTTTATAACCTTAATATAGTCATCTACAAAGCCAATCATTCCAAAGCCAAGCGCCATCAAAAGGCCGCCGACCACACGGGTTCCCATTAAATTTTCCGCAAAATTTTCTCCGCAGAAAGGAAGTGTCGCAAGAAGCGCCAAAGCGATTCCTGTCATAAACATAAATCCGCCCATCGTAGGGGTTCCGTTTTTTTTCTGGTGCCATTTTGGGCCAACTTCACGAATCGTCTGCCCGAAATTGATACGGTGCAAATACGGCACCATCCATTTTCCAAGCAACGCAGTTACACCAAATGAAATCGCCGCTGCAGAGACGATCCAAATAATATTCATATATTTTCCACCCTCAATATCTGGTATTCAACACAGTTATGTTGATTATACCACAAATACACGCAAATAGGAAATTTTAAGTCTGATCAAATTTACATAACGGTATCTTTTTCAATAAAGGTAACCGTTACAATGGTCCCCGGTGTTACCTTACTGCCGGCTGTTGCGCTCTGACCCGAAGCGGTAATGCCGCTGCTCCCGGTTTCGCCGGCACCTGCCAGTTCGATATTTAAATGATGAGAAGCCGCTGTTGCCTCCGCTTCTGAAACCGTCATTCCTGAAAAATCTGGAACTTCTACCGTTGTGCTTCTGCTTGCCTGATCTGTAAAGAGCACGACTGTTCCATCCTTTGGCATGGATTGACCGCCCTGCGGAATTTGGATCAGCACAGAATCTCCAGATCCCTGCACTTCAGTCGAAAGGCCCTGACTTTGCAATGCTGCCTTTGCATCTGCCACTGATTTTCCAGTGACATCCTGTGCTTTAACATCCAGCTTTGCTGCATCTGCCTCATCATATTTTGCATCGACACCCAAATATGGAAGGACTTCGCCCATCACCTGACTGAAAATCGGACCGGCAACTGCACCGCCATAATAACTGCCCACACTTGCATCCGGTTCATCGACAAAAATCAGCAGTGCATATTGTGGATTATCTGCCGGAGCAAACCCGCAGTAAGAAGCAATATAATACTCGCCCTCTACTCCGTCGATGGATTTCTTTTCGTTATCTTTATCCACTTTTTCACTGGTGCCCGTTTTTCCGGCGACTCGATACCCC
>DHOF01000158.1:0-6768 GCA_002411615.1 Ruminococcaceae bacterium UBA5397 | reverse complement strand
CGATCCGATATCCCATCAGATAACCATTCTTTGCAGTACCGCTGGTAGCATTCTGCTGCATAATTGCGGTCATTCGCTTACTGGTATCTTCTGAAATTACCTGTCGGCGAACCTCGGTCCCGATACTTTTCTGAATATTGCCGTCTGCTCCGACAACTTGCTTTACCACATGCGGAGTCACTAAATTTCCACCATTTGCCACTGCCGCACAGGCGGTAACCATCTGCAGCGGTGTAATGCTGAAGTTCTGGCCGAAAGATTCAACGGCCAAGTTAATTGGATCCAGTGCTTCTTCACTATAATAGAGGGAATTCGCTTCGCCAGGTAGATCGATTCCCGTTTTTTCTGTAAATCCAAATCCCTGGAAGTATTTAAAGAAGCGCTCTTTTCCGAGAAGGTCTACGCCAATATGAATAAAGAACGTGTTACAGGAATTGCACAGTCCTTGCACAAAATTTTCCGTTCCATGTCCGCCGGTCTTCCAACAATTAATCGGTTTGCTTGCGCCCGGAATTTGGTAACTGCCGGTACAAGTATACGTTGTGTTTTCATTTACAACGCCCTCTTCCATTGCCATGGAGCCCGTACACATCTTAAAGACTGAGCCTGGATAATATGTATCACTGACCGCTTTGTTTCTCCATTTCTGCTGAAGCGTATTGAGGGTTGCTGTACTTTGTTGATCTTCCGGTAATTTAGCAATGCGCGCTTTTTCCGTATCCGTTAAGACCCGCGGATTATTGGGGTCAAATGCGCCGGAATCAGCCAGCATGTTTTTATGAACGTTAACAACATCATTGCTGTTAAAATTGCCTTTGACCGCCATTGCCTTAATCTCTCCGGTATTTACATCCATCAAGATTCCCAATGCACGGTTGCCGGCATTATGCGCAATGGCACCTTCCTCCAATGCTTTTTCCAGATAATGCTGCGCAACTTCATCGATTGTCAAAACGAGAGAAGAACCATCCTGAGCCTCTACTCTCTGCGAATATTGAAAGGGCATATCTCCCTGCTGCGCATTTTTAGCCGTAACAAGACGTCCGTTTGTGCCTTTCAAATAAGAATTATACTTAGACTCAAGGCCTTCTACGCCATCTCCATCTGCATTGGTAAAGCCCAAAACGACTGAAGCAAAATCCCCAAACGGATAATAGCGCTTATAATCATTCTCATATTCGATGCAGTTTCCTAAAGCAAGATAGCCATCTTTTTTTTGGGCATCCGCTTCGATCCAGTCTGCCAGTTGGTTTTTAACATCCGTTTCTACCTTAGAGCCAACTACCTGCCAATAAGAATCTCGGTTATTGCAGGCATCTTCAATCTTAGAGCGGTCAACGCCCAAGATTTGGCTTAATCCCGAAATGATTGCTTCCTTCTGGCCCGGATATTTTGTTTCATCCATCTGCGCCGGCACCAACACAATTTTCCAAACATCAGCGCTGGTAGCAAGCTCCTTCATATTGCAGTCATAGATTGTGCCGCGCTTCGCAGAAAGGATATTATCCTTTAACTGTTGAGCAACCGCTTTTGATTTTAAAGTTTCCCCATCAATGATCTGAAGATGAAACAGCGTAAAGATCACCGTGCCAAAGCCCAAAACAATCAGAGTAATCAAAAGGGTCGTCGTCCGTTTCCACATTTTCGAGGTGGTACCTTTTGCCATACTTTACCTCCAATTCCTTCCGTTACAAAAATGAGAGTCAAGATTCACTCATCTCAACTCTCTTTTAAAATACCTCCTGCTACAAATTATAATAGCCTTCGGTATGATTCATATTTCAATCATAAAAAACTTATGACAGCAAAGAAACAATCTGATCCCATACACGCTCTAAAAAAGAGGGGGTTTTCGTGCTGGTAACGACCTGACTCTTATCTCCCTGCGATAAATTAATGGTAGTTGCCTGTGCAGTATCTACCTTCTGCATTCCCATTCCCTTTGCACGCTCTTCCAGCGAAGACAAAGAGAGCTGAGAATCTGCCTTCACCTGAAGCTGAGTTTGAAGGCTTTGCTGCTCACTTAAAGCCGTTTTCTGTTTTCCGATCTGATCCGTCAACTCCGTCAGCTGAACTTGTCCAAAAATCAAAACGCCAACCATGCTGACCATGGTTGCAAGGCCGATTCCCATTCCTACTACTTTTAAAGCACGTTTGCGTACACGTAAACCAATTTTTTTCTTTTGTTGCGGCATTTCTACAACATTATTAATTGGATGATCTATTGAAGTCTTCTGAGAAGTTTTCTGTACTTCAGGAGCATATTCCTCAAACAACGAAAAATCATATGCTGCACTACTATTATGTAAAGTTGCCAATGATTCCACTTCCTTTGTTATGGACTTATTTTACCATACTTTTGCTGTCACGTTTATGAACATTCTGTTAATAGTGTAACTTTTCTGTTACTTTTGTTCTAATTTAGTACAACAACGAAGTCTTGCACTGCGAGAACGGGGATTTTCTTCCAATTCTTTTTCATTTGGAACCAACCCCTTTTTAAAAACCAACTCTGCCCGCGGCTTTTTGCCGCAAACACAAATTGGAAAATCCGGCGGGCAAGTACAACCTTGACACCATTGAGCCATTTGGCGTTTTACAATTCTATCCTCCAGCGAATGGAACGTAATCACGCTGAGCCTTCCTAAAGGTGCTAAACTGGCAAACGCTGCATTTAAGCCTTCATGGAGGCGATCCAGCTCTCCATTCACCGCAATCCGCAGTGCCTGAAAAGTTTGGCGAGCCGGATGTCCAGGCTGACGCCGAACTGCTGCTGGAACACTTTCCTTCACGATTTCGGCCAACTGAAGAGTTGTTTCAATCGGCATCTTCTCTCGTGCGGCCACAATGCCACGTGCAATTCTGGCTGAATTTCGATCCTCGCCATACTGTGAAATAATCTTTGCTAATTCTGCTACTGAAAGCGTATTGACTAAATCTTTCGCACTAGGCCCGGATTTGCTCATACGCATATCAAGGGGTGCATCATAATGATAGGAAAAGCCACGTTCCGGTGTATCCAGCTGATAAGAGGAAACACCAATATCCAACAAAACCCCATCCACTGGAAGGATGCCTTCCTCATCGGCAATTTGCTGCATCTGAGAAAAGTTAGCCTGCCGAATAATACTGCATGGATTTCCGGAAAAACGTTTTGTAACCGTTGCGATTGCGTCCGGATCCTGATCAATGGAAAGCAGCTTTCCGGATGTCAGACGATCAAGGATTGCCTGTGAATGGCCGCCGCCTCCGGCTGTGCCATCAATATAATGCCCATCAGGGCGTATCTGTAAGCTTTCAATTGCTTCTTCAAACAAAACAGGACGATGTTGATAATTCATAATTCCAGATCATCCATCGCGTCAGCGATGCTTTCCTGTGTCAATTCTGCATTAAATGCATTCCACGAAGCGGTGTCCCAAATTTCTGCCCGACTGGACGCGCCGATAAAAGTGATATCCTTTTTCAGTCCCGCGTGTTCGCGCAGCAGTTGTGGAATCAGGATTCTGCCCTGCTTATCGGGGACAGCCTCACAAGCGCCTGCAAAGAAAAAGCGCTGCAGTCCGCGTGCCTTGGAAATTGGCATGGCACGTACTTTTTCCTGCAGTCTGCTCCATTCTTCTTGAGAAAATACAAACAGGCAACGATCAAGGCCCTTCGCAATATAAAAGTGCTCTCCCAAATCCTCACGGAATTTAGAAGGCACAATTACGCGGCCTTTCGAATCAATATTATGTTGATACTCACCGATCAGCATAACGAAACTCCCCTAATCTGCATTTTTGTGGCTTCTGGTTCCACTTCTCTCCACTTTTCACCACTTGTGAATTTATTATAAAGGATTCCAATTGGAATTGCAAGTGCTTTTTAAAATTTATGTCAACTAAATTTTAAGAATTTCTATATTTCAAAAGATGTTGCATATTCTATTTTAGCTTGTACAAAATCTGGTGTTCAGAAGCATTATTTTTAAAAAATGCTTGACCTGTCCCCTAGGGGATGATCCATAATAGCAGGGAGGTGAACGAAATGCAAATAGGGCAGGTACAAAAAGAAACCGGACTAACCAGAAAAGCAATCGAATATGCTATTTTGCAGGGATTCATTACTCCCAAAACAATGGAAAATGGGTATCGTGATTTTGATGAACAAGAGGTCGACTTATTAAAGAAGATCAAGGTGCTTCGTAAACTAGGACTATCCGGTACAGAAATTCAGGATGTACTCTCCGGCAATTCCACTTTGCAAAAATGCGCTGCAAAGAAAGATACGCAGATACAATTAGAGCAGGAAAAATCCAAAATTTTAGAAAATCTGAGCGAAAACTTTGATTATCAGGCTGCCTCGAAATCGCTGGAAAATCTTTCTCAGAAGGAAACCATTCTTCAAAAATTGTTGGATGCTTTTCCTGGCGTTTATGGGGAACTGTTCAGCATCCACTTTGCACCGTTTTTGAATTTTTCCATTCAAACACAGGCGCAAAAGCAGGCATATAAAAAGGTGGTGGCTTTTCTTGATGAAATACCGCCTTTTGAAGTTCCAGATGAACTTTCAGCCGAAATTAAAAAGGGTGCAGCTCTTCTCGGAAAAGAAAAACTCCATGAGATCCAGCTTCAGACACAATCTTCTATTCAAAATATTGATTCTTTTTTAGAAGAAAATGAAGATATGATGAATCACTATCTTACTTTTCGACAGTCAAAGGAATATTATAATTCCCCTGCTTTTAAGATACAGCAGCTTTTCCTCAAATTTAGTCAAAATTATGGATATTACGAAGTCTTTCTTCCGGCACTGCGCACCTTAAGCCCAGGCTATTGTGAGTACTGTAAACAGATGGAAGCAGCCGAAAAAAAGCTTTTTGAAAAATATCCGCAGGCAAAGCAGCTTAAAAAAGATTTATAAAAAGCAGAACCGAATGATGGTTTTTTCATCATTCGGTTCTGCTTTTTATAAATCATCCAATTTTTATCTCTGATGAGAGGTATGCTCCTGCGGCTGTGCTGCCGTACGCTGGCTCACCTTAATATTCTGCCGTGTTTTGCGCAGTTCCGCAAGGTTTGCCGTTAAGCCTTCATCCGCGCGACGCATCAGGTCATCCACATAATCGTTGCTGGCCTTGCGCAGTTCCCGTGCCTTCTGCTTTGTCTGCAGCAGCACTTCATTTGCCTTCTGTTGCGCCTGTTTAACGATCTCTTCCTGATTGACCATTGCTTTGGCGCGGTCTTCCGCAACGCGGATCACCGTTTCGGCCTCACGCTTGGCATCTGTCAAAATCTGACTGCGATCTGCTACGATTCCTTTTGCCTGCTGAATCTCTTTTGGAAGACTTTCTTTCAGCTCATCCAAAATCTGTTTAACCTCCGCGCTGTCTAAAACCGCACGGCCATGACTCAACGGAAGGCTCCATGCCTTATCCAGCAAATCGTATAATTCATTGATTAAATCTTCAGCATTCATAGGGATTCCCTCCTGCTTTCTTCAACACGTTTTTGAATATCTTTAATAATACAACTGGGCACACAGCCACTCACATCTCCGTCAAAATTAGCAATCTGTTTGACGATACTGGAACTGATAAACATATTTTGTGCTTGTGTTGCCAAAAAAATAGTTTCAAGATTCGGATTCAGCTGCCGGTTTGTCAGCGCCATCTGAAATTCATATTCAAAATCAGAAAGGGCCCGCAGTCCACGAACCACCGCTGTTGCATGCTGTTCTTTCGCATAATCGGCCAAAAGCCCATAAAAGCTGCCCACTTCTACGCCCGGCAAATCTTTGGTACAGCGTCTGAGTAGCTCCATACGTTCTTCTACTGTAAATAATGTCTTTTTTTCCGGATTGACCAGGACAGCGACAATCACTTTATCAAAAAGCTTACAGGAACGGCTGATAATATCGAGATGTCCTAAAGTAACCGGATCAAAGCTACCCGGGCAGATTGCTATTTTCATATATTTACTTCCTTACACGTATAGGTCGTCAGCAGAATTTTTCCGTAACGATATTCCCGTTCTTTTTGGAATTTTCCTGCCTGCTCCGGCAGTATCTCATCCGTGGGATGCTCACAAATAATGATTCCTCCCGGATTCATACATTCCGCACAGAGCGGCAGTGCTTTCTGCAGAAGGCCGGTACGATAAGGCGGATCTAGAAAGCAAAGATCATAAGGTGCATTTTTCCGCATCAGGAAAACCAGTGCATCTGTCTGATAAACTTCGGCCTGTTCTGAAAGGCCTGTTTCTTCCAGATTCTTTTGGATCACCGCAACACTTTCACGGCTCTGATCCAAAAAATCCGCATGGGCTGCACCTCGGCTCAGCGCCTCAATTCCCAACTGGCCGGAGCCGGCAAATGCATCAAGTACCCGCCGTCCTTCCACATGGAACTGAATAATATTGAACAGTGCCTCTTTGACCCGCTCCGGAGTCGGACGGGTCTCTTCCCCTTCCCGGGTCACTAATTTTCTTCCCCGGGCAGAGCCTGTAATTACGCGCATAGGTTCGGACTCCTTTTTTCCTGATTTTTTTATTATCGCATTCTCTCGTCATTCTGTCAACTTTTTTGCGATTTTTCGTCAAGATTTTCTGCTTCGTGAATTGCCTGATAAAGCTTCTGCGCCGTTGGTTTTGTCATCCCCGGTGCCTGCTCCAGTTGGGAAAGTTCTGCTTCTCGAATTGCTGTCATTGTTCTGAAATACCGTAAAAGCGCCTTTGCTCGTTTTTCCCCGATTCCTTCCACAGTAGTCAATGCAGAAGAGATCGAATG
>DHOF01000105.1 GCA_002411615.1 Ruminococcaceae bacterium UBA5397 | reverse complement strand
CCGGCGCGTGGGTTCAAATCCCACTTTCTCCGCCAAAGCCGCATGAACACTGAGTTTGTGCGGCTTTTCTTTTTTGTAAAAAATGCGCTATAATTACGTCTAGTGAATAAAAATTGCTTCCTATTCCCACCCGCTTTTTTCATGCGTATCCTCCATCATAGTCGTTAAAAGCAAATAAGAATTAAAAAACAAGCGATGACACTCTTTTACAGAGGCCATCGCTTGTTTTTTTTACCGAATAAAAGATGTTATTCGACCGTAATGACTGAAACAGGGCATCCTTCCTGTGCCGCAACCGCTTTGTCTTGTATCCCTGCTGGAACATCTTCCTGATAAACTTCAGCTACTCCATCATTGGCAATGCGAAAAACTTCAGGACATGTTTCTGCACAGAGTCCACAGGAAATGCATCCACTTCTGTCTAGTTTTGCCTTCATAAAATTCCCCTCCTTTCCGAATATAATGTAATCCATATAAAAACACGTTTATGACTGAGGAAATACAACTGTCAGCAGCATCTTGAATTTTCCGTCCGCCGCCACAGCATGAGGGATTCCAGCGGGCATCACAATCGTCTTTCCTTCATTAAGCGAAAAATCCTGATCTCCAATCATAATACGCGCCGCTCCTTCAAGAGCCATCAGCATCGCGTCTCCATCTGAAGAATGTGAGCTTATTTCTTCATTTTCATCAAATGCAACAAGGTAATACTCACGGCCTTATTCTGCACAAGAGTCCGGCTCACGACCTGCCCCTGCTGATATTCCACCAGTGAAGGCAGCTCCAGTACACTCTCAAACTCTATATTTTTCAACAATATGCACACTTGCCGGGGGATGGCAATTAGAAACCTTCCGACCAATAATTTCCGTTGTGCAGTTGTGTAATTAATTCTTGTAAAATCTTTTAGCGATATTCCCGATTGTTGATTTCCTCACTCATGTAAATTTCTCCTTAGCCTTTATAATTTTAAATAAAATGTTTGCTCATTTTATTGATTGTGACATAATCAATCCACTGCCGTGGCTATTTGATTATGAAATTTCCAAAACTTCAATTACTTCAAACAATCTAGTAATTCCCAAATCTCTGCTTTACAATTCATATATCTGCCTATTTAAGCAAAAACTTTGCCTCTTATAAAAATAAATTTCGCAAAGCATTCAGATTTCAATCTATAATTTTCCCGTCAGTCGAAATTGTAACGACCTGCCATGGAATCAATTTTCCACTATTTTGGAGTGCTCTTTTTACTGCATTCTCAATTCCACCACAGCAAGGCACCTCCATTCTGACAACCATAATGCTTTTAATACGATTGTTCTTAATAATTTCTGTCAGTTTTTCGCTGTAATCCCCCTCATCCAATTTCGGGCAGCCAATCAAAGTGATTTTATTTTTGATAAACCGGTTGTGAAAATCTCCATAAGCATAAGCGGTACAATCGGCAGCAATCAACAGGTTTGCATCATTAAAATACGGTGCATTTACTGGTGCAAGCTTAATCTGAACTGGCCACTGAGAAAGCTGACTTTTATTTTCATTCCGATTGAAAGAAACAAATTCACCATCGGCTTCGCGGCGAATTGCTCTGGATTGTGTTCCAGGACACCCAAAATCAAGCATTTCTTTTTGTTTTCCCAACTTGCTTTTTTGGGCAGCAAGTTCATCATACTTTTTCGCTTCGCGTTCCTCAAATCTGATTGCTCCCGCAGGACAGGCAGGCAAACAATCCCCTAACCCATCACAGTAATCCTCCCTCAGAAGTTTCGCTTTGCCGTTTATCATTCCGATTGCACCTTCATGGCAAGCTTCTGCACAGAGTCCACAACCGTTACATTTTTCTTCATCAATTTTAATTATTTTTCTAAGCATTATTTTCACTCCTATTATCTTGATTTTTCGATTTCAGTTTACTATAATTAAGTAAATAAATCTGTTGGAATTCCAACATAAGAGGGCCTTATGAAAAATTATTTAGAGATTCTAAGAACAGTTGAATTGTTTAAAGGCATAGAAGAATCGGATTTACGGTCGCTTTTGTCATGCTTAGGTACGAAAAAAATTCATTTTAAAAAAGGTGAAACTGTATTTTTCAGCGGGGAAAATGCAGATCGGTTTGGCATTGTTTTAGCGGGCCAAATTCAGATCGTTCAGGACGACTATTACGGAAATAGAAGTATTCTTTCACAAATCAGTGTAGGAAACTTGTTTGGGGAGTCCTTTGCCTGTGCAAATGTAAAAGCTCTGCCGGTCAGTGTTATTGCTGCAACTGAAAGTGAACTTCTATTGATTGATTACGGAAAGCTCGCAATTCCATGTGCAAAGGCTTGTGCTTTTCACAGCAAATTGATTCAGAATATGCTGCGTATCGTTTCCATGAAAAACATAGCGCTTACACAGAAAATTGAATTTACATCAAAACGTACCACTCGTGAAAAACTTTTGGCTTATCTTTCGGCTGAAGCAAATAAAGCGAAAAGTAATCATTTCAGCATTCCATTTAACCGTCAGGAACTTGCAGATTATCTTTCCGTCGAAAGAAGCGCAATGTCTGCAGAACTGTCTAAATTACGGAATGACAAAGTGATTTTATTTCAAAAGAATCATTTTACTCTGTTATAAAATGGTTTTTATCAGTTAACGAGACTTTTATTTTCAATCTTTTTTATAAAACAGAAAAAGCCGGAATGCTATCATCAGATATGATAACATTCCGGTTTTTATGTTTATTAATTCACAAAATTTATTTATTCAGTTCATCCACACGAGAATCCTTTTCTCCTGTTGGATGTCCCTTGAGCCAAAGCTTCTCAGCAGTAGGCATCCACTCTTCAGCATAGTGAACACATTTGCCACAAAGATGCTGGCAGCTTTCCGGAGATTCCATATCGGTAGATTTTGCGCCCGTTTCCGTCACTAAACGCTGGAGTTTTTCCGGATTTTCAAGCATCGGGCAAGGACGCAGCATATTGTCGTTGAACGGCTGTGCTGCCTGATAAGCTTTAAAGAGCGGCTGCTGCAGGCATTCGATCAAAGATTTGTCATGGATATTTGCACTGGAATAATGAATAAAGACACAAGGCTCCACATCACCGTTCGGGTTGATATGGCAATACTCTTTTCCTCCAGCTACACAGCCATTGACAAATTCTCCGTCATTCTGAAAGTCCATTGCGAAAATCGGTTTTCCGCCTTCATAATCACGAATCTCACGCACACGGTGATACATATATTCCCGCTGTTCCGGCGTCAGAAGCAGATCAGTAGAAGCATCATTTCCAACCGGCATGTAATGGAAGTACCACGTATAAGTAACGCCTTTTCCAATAATCAAATCCAAGAATTCATCAGAAGTTACTGTTTTATAGTTCTGGCTGGTGTAGCAGATAGAAGTGCCATACAAAAGCTTATATTTCTTCATCAGATCAAGTGCTTGCATAACCTTCTGGAAATCGCCCTTGCCGCGTCTTGCATCATTTTCTTCTTCAAAACCTTCCAAGCTGACAGAAGGAACGAAGTTCCCAACGCGAAGCATTTCCTTGCAGAAGTCATCATCAATCAAAGTACCATTTGTAAAAGCATGGAAAGCACAATCACTGTGCTTTTCACAAAGACGAATGACATCCTTCTTGCGAACGAGCGGCTCACCGCCGGTCAAAAGGAATGCATGGATTCCAAGTTCTTTTGCCTGTGTGACGATGCTGTCCATATCTTCAAAGGAAAGGTTCAGCTGACGATCATATTCGGCCGCCCAGCAACCGGTGCAGTGCAGATTACAGGCACTGGTAGGATCAAAAAGAATAATCCACGGAATTGCACAGCCATATTTTTTGGAATTCTCTTCTGCAATATGGAATCCGCGGAAACCTGCTTCATAGCCAAGATTCAGCATGGCCATTTTAATCAGCTTTGGATCTGTATTATCCAAAAGGTTATTAGCAAACTTCATCCATTTGCTGTCTGGATTACTAAAAATATTGCGCAGTTGAGCATAAGCTTCCGGTTTCCACACATCACCAAGTATTTTCTCCGTCAAGTCGACCAGCTGCAGCAAAGCGCGTTTGAAGTGGCAATCGATGCTGCAATCAAATATACCAATCATGATCGCTCCAAGGCT
>DHOF01000051.1:1631-3504 GCA_002411615.1 Ruminococcaceae bacterium UBA5397 | reverse complement strand
GATTCCGACGTAAAAAAATGTTTTGCCATTCTTGATTCCTCCAATTATGATCAGATGAATTATTTTACTACAGCTAAAATATCAGACTGACGGACAATGGTATATTCCTGGCCATCCAGTTTGATCTCAGTTCCGGAGTATTTGCTGGTGATCACACGGTCACCGGCCTTAACCGTCATTTTAATTTCTTTTCCATCGACAACACCGCCAGGGCCAACTGAAATTACATCGGCAATCTGGGGTTTTTCTTTTGCGGAACCAGAGAGAATAATTCCACTCTTTGTGGTCTCCTCCGCTTCTTCCATTTTGATAAGCACGCGGTCAGACAAAGGTTGAATCGTCATGACACAAAGCCTCCTTTAAAAATAAAACATAGATTACTGCTTTTAGCACTCTTTATCCTTGAGTGCTAAACTTATTGTAACGGCTTGTGTCGAAAAAATCAAGGGGTTTTTCACAGAAATTTTCGATTTCATAAATTATTTACAATTAACGAATTTTCCCAGCCGCAAAAAAGAGCAGCAGAAAATTTTCTGCTGCTCTTTTGATTATAAAAGTGTTTTCTGAAGCCGCAAAGCGTACGCAAAAAAAGGTTTGCCCAAGTAGTTTGTCTGATCAACCCGGTATCCGTTCTTTTGATAAAAAGCGAGAGCTGACGTATTTTTCTGAAACGCCCAAATTACAATCTCGTGAAAGCCTTCTTTTCGGGCCTGTGCCTCTGCGAAGTGAATGAAATCAGAACCAATTTTCTGCCGTTGAAACTCTTTTTTTAAATAAATGCGCCAAACTTCAAAAGAACCTGCTTTATCAGGATCTTCCGATGGTCCGATAGACAATAAAGCGACCACTTGATGATCTTGCTCATCAATATAATTTTCCAGTCTGCCCGAAAGAAAATCTTTTTTCAATCTTTCTTTTCGGTCGGCACAGCCCTTTTCTCCAAGCAGTTCTTCGTTTACATAACCTGCATAAACAGATTTCCAATTATCATTGACAATATCGCAAGCAGCATCCATATCTTTGCTTTGAAGTCGACGAATCATTTTTCCTCCAAAATACAGTGTCTTAAAGCCTGCTGTCATTTTTAGGGCTTTGAAAACGGTTCTTCCTTTGGTACCCGAAAATACTGATAGTATTGGCATTTGATCATTCCATTATAAAGCTTGCGGCGACGGTCCGCTTTACGACCAAAACATTCTTCAAATGTCTCATCAGGAGAAATGATTCCATAACTCCAGCCGTGCTTTGGAACAAAGACCTTTCCCATCGTGCGGTAAAGTTCTTCCGCCTGATTCAGATCAAGTAGGCGCTCTCCATAAGGCGGATTACAAATAACGCACCCAAAATCCCCCAGCGACTGAAAATCGTGCAGATCCCGGCTTTCCACATGAACATGACCGATGACACCGGCTTTTTTTGCATTGTCCAATGCGAGATCTACCGCCGCTTTGTCAATATCAAAGCCATGGGCCTCAAAGGCAGCATCCCGCAATACCATTGAGCGGGCACGATCGCGTTCTTCCTGCCAAAGCTTGCTATCTATATTCTTCCAATGTTCCGCAGAAAAACGCCGCTGCATCCCCGGAGCAATATTCATCGCATACATAGCAGCCTCAATTAAAATCGTACCGGAGCCGCAGCAGGGGTCAATAAAATTCGCATCCGAATGGACCCGGCTCAAATCGACCATCGCAGCAGCTAAAGTTTCTTTAATCGGTGCCTCTGCCGCATTCTGACGATAGCCGCGCTTATGAAGTCCTACTCCGCTGGTGTCGATCATCAGGCTGATCTGATCCTTCATCAGCAAAAACTGAATCTGATAAAGGGTTCCAGTCTCGTGAAACCAATCCACCCGATACTTTGATTTCAGCCC
>DHOF01000051.1:0-1549 GCA_002411615.1 Ruminococcaceae bacterium UBA5397 | reverse complement strand
GGTATCAAGCATCAGGCTGATCTGGTCTTTCATCAGTAAAAACTGAATCTGGTAAAGAGTCCCGGTCTCGTGAAACCAGTCAACCCGATACTTTGATTTCAGCCGTTCCACAATCGCTTTTTTTATAATTTTTTGGCAGCTCGGCAAACTGCTGAGCTGGCTGGAAAGGATTCTCCCTTTGACGGGAAATGCATCCTCTTTTCCGATCCACCGTTCCCACGGCAGAGCTTTCACTCCCTCAAAAAGCTGGTCGAAGGTATTTGAAGGGAATGTTCCCATCAGTACCTGTACCCGCTCGCTGTATCGGGAATTCAAATTTGCACGGACAAGACTTCTTTCGTCTCCCGAAAAAACGACTTTTCCGTTTTGAGGACGAACATTCTGCATTTCCATTCTGCGCAGCTCGTTCGCCACCAACCCTTCTACCCCTAAAATGCAGGGACAGCACAATTCAAATTGTTCCATAAAACCTCCATTGATAAAAATTCACAAAAAAGCAGGGACGCTTAAAGAAGAGCGCCCCTGCCGGCATAAACCTGGCTTTTATTCGCCGTTTGGCTCCAAAAGGCCGTAATTTCCGTCGCGGCGTTTATAAACGACATTGATCTCTCCGGTACGTTCATCGCGGAACATGAAAAATTGATGTCCCAACATATTCATCTGAAGGATCGCTTCTTCTACAGAAAGGGGCTTTACAAAGAAGTGTTTACTGCGCACAACTTTATATTCCTCTTCTTGATCAGTTTTCTCTTGCGGTGCATAATCAGCAATATATTGGTCAATGGCCGCCGTATGAACCGCTTTGTCCAATTTTGATTTATTCTTGCGGATCTGACGTCCCAAAGCGCTGACCACCTGATCCAGAGCATCATTCATTTCCGGCTCTGTATCTTCAGCACGATAAAAAATTCCGCGGTTTTGAACGGTAATTTCCACAGTCTGACGGTTCTTCTCTAAAGTAACCACTACTTTTGCCTGCGCATCTTCATCAAAAATGCGGTTAAATCGGCTTAGCTTCTTAATTGCAAGCTCTTTAAAATTATCGCGAAGATTAACCTTTCGTCCAATAATGGTAACTTTCATTCAGAACATCTCCTTTATCTTTTCAGCGAAAACGCTTTGCGTTTCCTTAGTTATAATATAGCATATATGCCAAAATAATAAAAGCGATTTTCTCGTATTTGTGAAAAATTAATAATTTTTAAAAAATTACAAGGTACAGCTGGCGTGGCGGGTCACATGGCAGCCCATATTAACTGCCATCGGAAGACCGGCAATATGAGTTGGGAACTGTTCGATCGCAACCGCCAACGCCGTTACTTTCCCGCCGAAGCCCTGCGGTCCAATATCAAGTTCATTGATTTTTCCAAGTATTTTTTCTTCCAAAGAAGCATAATATGAGTCTTTGTTCTTTTCGGAAACCGGGCGGCAGAGCGCCTGCTTTGCAAGAAGCGCACACTTTTCAAAATCGCCGCCAATGCCGATACCGACCACCACCGGAGGGCAGGGATTACTTCCTGCCACCTTTACGCTGTCCACTGCAAACTGA
>DHOF01000014.1:6084-24711 GCA_002411615.1 Ruminococcaceae bacterium UBA5397 | reverse complement strand
GGTACTGCCAACGTCTCCAATTGCCAGTAAATTAATTCTTTTTTTTGCGGGTATTTCGCGGGGACTCAGTAATTGGGGCCAACGAGGATGACGAAAATTAACAGCTCGCAAATGTCCTTTTGAAATTTGCTCCGAGAGGAATGGATCAACTGTTCCTTGGGGCATGCGGGAAGCATCCAAAAAACGAATATCTTCTTCTTCTGCCAAAATCTGTCCCGGATGGTTTACAGAAAACGCCGCACGGCAATTTTGAGGATCTCGTTCAAAAAGAAAAACAGTAGGTGCATCTCCGGATTTTGGGTACTTGGATTTTAAAAATGGCAGATTCGGATTGAGACTGCAAAGCTGCAGACCATCTTTTTCGTAGTAGTAAAACATATTAAACACCTCTCTTAGAACATCCGATTAAATCATTAGATTTTGCATGCGCATCAGCATTTCGAGATCGTTTTGAAGATAACTTGTAACCGGCAGATTTGGATCATAGGAGATTCTGCTGCCTTTGTCCGGACACAGCGGCAGAATAATTGCTTCAGGAAGGCGATTAAGAGTAAGATTGCGAGAGAACTTTTCTCGATACTGAGCTTCCAAGACTCGAAATACAGCAGTCGCATTTTCAATACAGCAGCGGGAAAGAGAAAAGATTGCCTGTTTGGAATATTCTCCTGAATCCTCCGGAATTGCATAGGGTAAAAAGCGGTTAATAGAAGGCTGTAATCCTGGCACCGGGTTACTACTGCGATGAACAGTATCGCCGCCGATAAAGGGATAAAGTGTGGATTCTACAAACCATTGACGCAGATTTGGAATGTAGTAAACGCTGTCTACCGGATGCCCCTGCAGTTTCATCAGGTCGCGACCGCGCGCCGAGAGAATGCCGACCAAAATTTGCTGGATCGGAATTTCTTGGCGGCGAAAAATGGGATCCAATGCACGGATACGGTCTCCTTCATGGATCAGGTCATCGACAAGAATGACAGGACGGTTAAAGGATTTGATACACCGCACCTGACTTTCAATGGGCGTGTAGTGTGGAAAAGCTTCAATTCGGCTGGAAGTGCTGTCCGGCGAGAAAACTTTATCGGTGTGCAGTGTTTTTGTGACAGTGTTGGGAATTACTTTTCCACGTAGGATTTTACCGAATGGAACGCACATGGATTTTCCCAGTGTCCGTGGTACGGTTACAGTATTTGGAACCTTGTTTGCGGCAGTAATCTTTTCAACTAAGCGGTGATAAATGATCTCTGCAGAAAAAGGAAGTACTAAGTTTCCGGGATAGAGTTCCGTAAGAGTCAAAAGCAGACGGTTATGAGCTTCTCCTATTGTTTTGAGCAGTTCGGGGCTAGAACTGAGCGGTTCTTTAATCGTCGTTTCGAGATTCTGAATTAAAATGATTGGGGCGTGCATGTCGACAGCCATGCACGGTACGCCGAGACGATTCGATCCGGCTTCTGAAAATCCAATTCGGCGGAGCGTAGAAATCAGGTCAGGGGAATAATCGGAATAACGAGGTAAAAACAGCGCAAATCCACAATGCTGACGCAGTGCAGAAGAAAGTGCTTCCGATAATAGCAACTGGTCAATATTTTGCGTTTTCCATGGCGCAAGCGTATGAACTCCGGTAATCAAAAGGATTTTACCACTTACTCTGCGGCGAATCTGGTCTGCTAGTGAAAGATCATGCAAAACATCGAATAAATCGCTTGGAGAAATAATGGACATCGTAAGATCTCCAAGCAGTTGATCTTTTTCTTCAGAATTTAAGAGCAGAATGCTTTTTTCCATGGGGCCGGCGAAATTTTGATTATCAGAGGAGACTTCCTGAAAATGAAGCCCTTCTGCAGATTCAAGCGGCTTATAAGGCGGCTCGCGCAGATAGAGGTTATTTTCATAGATAAAATCTTTTACGATTGGGTCAATCAGATTGGAAATATCGCGATTTAAGTCGATGTTGTCACGAATTTTAGTAGAACTGATGTCTTCCAAATGATCCGGAAGCTGGAGATGAATCATTTCTCCGGTAATTTTTTCCTGTGCTTTTTGATCTTCAGAGGCGGTTGCTTTTCCGCTTTCCAGACGACTGAAAATAATATGATTCATGCTATGAATGGAATTTTCTGAAGGTGGTGCGCGATAGGAGGAAGCATTGCGCACAACATCACTGCCGACAACCATATAAAGTTCTCTGTCGGAAAAAACATCTTTTAAATGTTTCAAATTATTTGGATTGGCGATATTCACCGGGATTTCATCCGGAAAAAGATAGACATTAAATTCATCTGCAATAGACATTTTAGCAATTTCACGGCGAATCAAATGCGGCTGGGTCTTTTTTGACCATGAAAATTCATCAATCGCAAGAAAAACCTCGAATCCAAGGTCCCGAATCTTTCGAACAATCTCTTTGTGAGAGAGTGTGAAAGGATCAAAAGTGCCGGGAAAGAAGGCGATTTTTTCCTGCTTTGAAAAAGTAGGAAATTTATGATCCAGCCGATAAAACGAAAGGAAACGATAAATATGCGAAAATGCCGCAGCCCGATAAAGAAATGAAAGTTCGTTTTCGGGACTTTCGTCGAGAAGAAATAAAATCTTTTTTGCGCTCAGAGAAAACAAATCCGCTTTGGATTCGTTGGAAAGTTCCGAAGAAGCAAAAATCGTTTTTCCGATAATCAGCAGAGATTCTTGTTGTACCGATTGCTGAAAGTGTGCAAGGCCGGAAAGTAATAATCCCATAAGACGCTTTTTATACTCATCAAAGATTTCTTTTGATTGAGGAAATCGAGTCTGATAAGAAGGAAAAGAAGCAAGCATTGCTCCGACAACGCCCAATGCTCCGGAGACTGTATGAAGATTAGAACTGCCTGAAAGACGTTCAAGACGGCGAATTAATCCTTCCAAAGATTCTGGATCGAGATAGAGCGCAAGCCTGCCGAGGTAAGCAGGGATTTCTTTCGAAAATTCGTATTCGCTGCCTTCCAAACTGCGGGTGAGCTCCAAAACAATTTCTGTTCGCTGATCTGGTTCCAACATCGGAATTAGGTTCACCAATGCCGATCCGGCTTCGTCTCGGACAACGGCCCATTCGCTGATTCGGATCAAATTGGCAAGATGTGCTGCAATGTGAGTTGGATTTTCTAAATGCCGCTCTTTCACTTGATCCATCAAAAGTTCAATATTGACGATTTTAACCGACCAATGAACAGAAGGCTTTAAATCTTCCCGAAAAATTTCATTTAAGATATTTTCTTTATAAAGCTTATGCTCCTGACGGCTTGCGTCCATTCCGGCATTCTGCAGAATATGGCACTGCAAGAAAGTTAGGGAAAGGCTGTCCTCATAAGGGACTGAAAGTGCAATGCTTCCGGCGTGATGACGGCAGTGACTGTCAGACGGCAGTGCGTCAGTCATGCGCATTAAAAACTGCAGGGCAGCAACCTGCAAATGAAGCTGATTTCCATTTAGACAGAAATATCCCGCGAATTGCGTTAAGAGATCAAGCACGGATTCAGAGCAAAGGGAAAAAGCAGAATCCGGAAGAAGATTAAGCAGGACAAAAGCAATATCGGTAGGAACTTGTTGGGGAGCAATATAATAACGCATAATGGCATCCATAAAATAGGGGGTATCCTGCTTTTGACAATTTTCCAAAAGAGAAGCAATTACACGTTTTGCAGAATATCCGATTCGGTCACGCTGCTGGGTTGTTATTTTATGGTCCGGATAAATAAGCATGTCTAAAAATCGTGTCCAGAGGGTAAAAGGGGTCTGCTCCTTTGGATCGGAGGGAACATCTGCCGGCAGCTCTTTTCGGTAGCCGAGTCTGAATTTTGCTAAAAGCATGCCCATAAGCTCTGCTGCCTGCAGACGAATTGCACCTTCTTTGTGCATTAACAGTTCATAGCAAAAACTGAGCATCTGAACTTTTTGATGTTGACTCAGATAAATAGAATATTCTTCGAGAATGTTTAAATAGGCCCGCAATTTTTTCCAGTCTTTTTCACTGTGAGCAGCTTCCAAAATATTTCCAAAATGTCGGCCGCTGTTCATGCGGTGCATCAGGCGTACATTGTGATCGATGCAGCGCATCATGATTTCCTCGGTGATTTCTGCTTCATCAAGAAGCGCTGCATTAATTTTTGGCTTTTGAGTGACTGTCTCTCCTGTAAAATCCACATCAATCCCTAGGCGGCGCATGTAATCTTCAAAATCATGAAGCTTTCCATATACAAATTCATAGCGGCGTTTTTTAGCATCATCTACATTGTCGAGCTTATTGAGAATAACCTCAAAAGACTCTTGGAGGGAGAAAATTTTTGAATGTTCAAGACCTTTGTCATCTCGAATCTGTTTTACCCGAAAATCGGCGTAGATTAAACATAGAGATTCTGCCGTCAAATTTTCCAGCTCCAAATCCCATGTGGAATGGTTTGCGGCAATGCGGCCGGCTGCGTTTAGATGACGGGCAGAAAACCATTGATCGGTGTAGTAATAGTGCTGATAAGGAACACGCTGTGGGACTTTGCAGCCGAATTTTCCAAAGTCGTGTCCTGCAGCAGCGGTAGAAATTAAGGAAAGGTTAATGGGAACGCCTGCATGATCAAGTCCTTTTGCAGCGTTCATCGCGACATAATGGACACCAGCGACATGATAAAGCAGGGGGTAAGGAGTTACTTCGATTCCGAGTCTCATCAATTCATAAACAAATTCTTTGCGGAAAACATCGAGAAAATGGCCGTATTTTTGGGCATCGTCCTTATCGGTGAGCACTTCTTGAGGAACAAAATGAAAATCCATAAACGGGTCAAACGGCAGTGCTTTTCGCTCATAATCAAAAAGCACCTGCAAAATATTTAGAAAGCAAAGCGCACCATCGCGATATTTTTCTGCGCGCTGACGAAATGTTTGTTCAGGAAACATGATATTTTTTGCAAACTGAAAAGAAAAGGACAGCCAGCCTTCTTCCGGGATTGGTGAGATATTAGAGAGGGGAGCCTTACAGTATTCGAGAATTTGAGCGCAGGTTAGTCTTTTATTGATCGGGAACAGGGCAGATTCCATAGAGTCGATCCAATCTGTATCAGAAAGAAAGTGTTCTATTTTAGCGCTGCTCAGAGTTGTTTGCTTTGAAAACAGCGAATCATTAAGCACAATACGAAGCGTGTTTCGAATGCGTTCAGCCAGTTGTTTTTTCATCTGAGAAATCCTCCCGGTAATTGGTATAAAAGGTGATTTTTATGCTCTTATTATGCACGTTTTTAAACAGTTTGGCAAGAAGGGCGAACGGAAAGATCATGCAGATTAATTTGTATATTTTTAAAAATGAATTTGCCAAAAAAACGTGGATATGATATATTAATCATAAAAGAATAAAATGGCAAAGAAGGAAAAGAAAGGAACTCATTAATGAAACAATATTGTGAAAAATCCACAGATTGGATTTCTAAAATTGTTTCTTCTAAGAAAAATTTTCGGGTTTTTTGGAACTGTCTTTGGGCCGGTATTTTTGGTTGGACAATGGAAACTATTTTTTGTTCAATCTTATACCATTCTTTGCAGGACAGAGGATTTCTCAGTTTGCCTTTTTGTCCAATTTATGCAGTTGGAATCTTTTTTTATCTTTTGATGGAAAAATCGCCGAGGCCTTCTGCTAAAAATTTTTGGCGTCTTTTTTTCGTGGTAGCAGCTGCTGGAACGGTTTTTGAAGGATTCAGCGGATTGATTCTAGAACAATTTGGAATCCAATTGTGGTGTTATAAAGGAGTTTTTCCGCTGAGCTTTCGATATATTTCACTCCCAGTCAGCATCTTTTGGGGATTGGCAGGAGGAATTTATCCGTTGTTTGTGATTCCCAAAATCAATCGTTGGGCCGATTCTATTTTGCCCAGTCGGAGAAAAATCTGGTTTTTGGGGACAACTCTTTTAATTTTAGGTGATTTCCTTTTTACTTGCTGGCGAGTGTGGAAAAACGGAGGATATGTGCCCCTTTATTAAAAAACAATCAGGAGGAAGGTTTCCTTTTTTGACAGATGTGCTTTTGTTTGCTTTGGGAACGGTAGCTTATCTCTTTTTTATGTTGCTGTTCGACCGTTGGATCTGGCGGATCATTTCACAAAATTTCTCAGGAATTAAGAAAAATTTTTTCGGCTTGATCTGTTTTATACTGGAAATAATTCCAATGGGATCTATTTATCAATTCTTATTTCCGGTGCGTTCGCTGAGAGGACTTTCAGCAGCTGGCTTTTGGGTCATGGGATTTTTAATCTATTTTTTAATCAGTCTATTGGTTCTGAGGCTGCTCCAAGAAATTCTGGGAGTTGTTCTGCATGAGAAAAGACGTTTTCTAACACCACGTTTTCAACTTTATAAACTTGTGGTAGGTGCAAGTTTCAGCATTGCAATTTGCTGCTGGGGATTCTGGGCATTGCAGAACCCAACAGTTACATCCTTTGATGTTGGTCATGAGGGAAAGGAAAGAATGCGGGTGGTGGCGCTTTCTGATCTTCATTATAGTACAGTAGGCGGGACATTAGATTTGAAAAAGATGGTTAAGAAAATCAATGAGCTAAATCCAGACATTGTACTTTTTGCCGGAGATGTTTTGGATGATCAAGTGGAGTGGGCCGATAAAGAAACTTTTGCAGAAGCAGTTTCTTTAATAAAATCCAGTTATGGAACCTATGCAATTATGGGAAATCATGAACATAAGTATAATACTACGGAACAGATGAGAGTCTTTTATCAGGGAAGCGGTGTTGAACTGCTTTGCAATCAAACGAAAAATATTGGGGGAAAGCTTCTTCTGCTGGGACGTGATGATTATGCAGTTGGTGGAAAAAATCACTCACGAATGCCCATTTCTCAGATTCTGAAAGGTCAAAATACCGATTTGCCTCTTTTGGTACTTGATCATCAGCCGCAGGATTATCGGGAATCAGAAAAAGATGGTGCTCTGATGCAAATTTCGGGGCATACGCATAATGGTCAGCTTTGGCCCGGAAATTTGATTGTTCATTCTATTCTTAAATCGCGCTATCAAAGTCCTTCGAATGGTATTTATTGCGAAAACAATTTTACTCTTGCAGTTACCCGCGGATATGGTGCATGGGGATTTCAAATGAGAACGACAGGCAATGCGGAAATTCTTTGCGCAAATGTAGCGGTGCCATAAAAAGAGCCTCCGAAAAATCGGAGGCTCTTTTTTTATTTTTTCAGAGCGTGTAAAAATCGCTGCTGAATATAAGCATTTGCATTTTTTTCGATGGTATCATCCAGCGAAGTAAGTTCACCGTCTCCCCAACGATTTTGAAGGGCAGCAGATAGAAGGTGGTCGCACAACTGAGGATTTTTGCTTAGAAGCGGGCCATGCAGATAGGTGCCGATTACATTTTTATAAAGAACGCCTTCACCGCCGTCGTGTCCATTGTTCCCTTTTCCGTAGAGTACTTTTCCCAAAGGATTGACGTTGGGGCCAAGAGAAGTGCGTCCGCCGTGATTTTCAAATCCGACAACGGGCATTTCACAGAGAGAAGTCTTAATAATTAAATTGCCGATTAATCTTCCGTGGCCATTGACTGTTTCCAAATCTAAAAGTCCAAGACCATTTACTTTAGAACCATCGGCTGCCATATAGGAGCGGCCGAGAAACTGGTAGCCGCCGCAGATTGCAAGCAATACACCACCGCGTTCGATATAATCGGAAATCGGAGAGCGAAGAGAATAAATATAATCCATCGCAATGGATTGTTCCCGATCAGGACCGCCGCCGATAAAAAGAATATCCAAGTTTTCAAAATCCACCGGATCGTGAAGGCAATAATCCCGCTGTTCTACCTCAATTTGACGCCATTGAGCCCGTTTCGAGAGACAAAGGATGTTGCCGTCATCCCCATAAAGGTTTAAAAGATCCGGCAAAAGGTGTCCAATCGTAATCTTTCGGTTTTCCATTATGCTCCCTCCTTTTCATTCGATGCCAAATGATCAAGAAAATTTTTGGTGGGGGCAAGTGCAGAGTAATTCGGAAGAATATAGACGACCTCCCGATCACCCGAAAGTGCGTCGTTAATTGCTTCTTGTACGGTTTCGCAGAGCTTTGCCTGCAGTCCTCCGTATTTCATACGAACCTGCAGATCATTTCTTCGAATCCCACAGGCATAATAGGTGTTCTCTTTTTGAGAGGCCATCAGATCAATATCGGTATCCCATAACCATGAAGGGTCGTTGCCATCGTTGTCGTGGTCATTAATAATTATGATAACGGCTTTTGGGCGGGGGTCCTGCAAAACAACAGAAATGGCCTGATTGGTGCCGTCCGGATTTTTAATCAGGTTTAAGACCAGCGGCTTTTTTAAATTTTGATAAAATTCCATTCGTCCATTCTGCGGATGGTAGTGATTGAGCGCTTCCTGAAAATTTTGGGTGGAAACCCCAGCTTCATGAGCGGCTGTATAGGCGGCAAGGACATTGTAGACATTATAAATTCCGGGCAAATGGCTCTGAACCATTTCTCCATTGACTGAAAATTCAGTCTGCTCGCCAAATCCGATCGTCAGATCTTTCAGTTTGTAATCCGGGTTAGGACGGGCAAAATCACAGTTTGGACAGTAAAAGTCTCCCAAACGGCCATAATGTTCGCCGTGATACTGCAATTCAGTTCCGCAGTAATGGCAAAAACAACCGCCCTGATTCTTTCCTTCATAAGAACCGAGCGTTTCACAGAGCCCAAAGGATTTGGCAGGATGTCCGCAATTCTTAGCTACATAAGTGACCAGAGGGTCATCGGCATCATAGAGTACCGTCGTTTTTGGAGAAAACGAAAGAGCTTTTTGAATGGTTGCGGCTACCGTATCCAACTCTCCGCAGCGATCCAGCTGATCACGAACAAGGTTGTTGATCAGAAGATAGGTCGGCTGCACTTTTTTGACAATTTTACGGGTAAAAAGCTCGTCCACCTCTAAAGTTGCCCAATCTGCCTGTACCTTTCCATGAGAGTCCGCCATCCGCAGAAATGCCGCAATGACGCCATTTGTCATGTTGGCGCCTTCTGCATTGCAGACGACCCGTTTTCCCTGCGATTGGAGCGCTCGGTAAAGAAGATTATTCACTGTGGTTTTTCCGTTTGTAGAGGTGACGACAATAATTCCTTCGGTCACATCTGCTGCCAGCTTCTTCAGAATCCATGGGTCCAAAGCTCTGGCGGCTGCTCCCGGCCATGCACTGCCGGAACGACCCAGTTTTCGGCAAAGCGCGGTCATCAGCCTTGCAGCTTTTACAGACAGCCATTTCATGCCGGATCCCTCCTATCATTGTGAAAGGGAAAATTCCCTTTTTGTCTTCATTTTATCATTAGCAAATATGTTCTTTATTATAAGAAGTTTCTGCCATTTTGTCAATTTGCGGGTGTATAGAGCAGGCGGTCACTGGAACGTCTGTGAATAACAACGCTTTGTACCAGTCCGATTCCAAAATACAAACAAGAGGATGAGGAACCTCCTGCACTAAAGAATGGCAAGGTAACGCCCATTACTGGGAAAAGGTTGAGACACATGCCGAGATTAAAAATCATCTGAGAAAAAATCATTCCAAAGTAGCCCATGCAGATACTGCTTCCCAGAAGATCGGTCGAATATCCTGCGTCCTTTAAAATTCTGGTAAGCAGGAGTGCGAGAAGTACAATGACTGCCATACAACCCACGAATCCAAGAGATTCTCCTGCAACGGAAAAAACAAAATCACTTTGCTGAATCGGCACCAATCCGGAATTGACGCGGGGAGCTTGGAAAAGACCTTTTCCGAAAAAGCCTCCGCTGCCGATGCTGATTTTTCCTCGCAGCTGCTGCAGCCCATATCCAAGCGGGTCTGTTTCCGGGTGAAGAAAGATTAGAAAACGTTTGCGCTGATAGACATCCAGAACAGAAGTCCATGCGATTGGAAAAGCAATGACCACAAGTCCGGCCAAAATTGCAAAGTACCGCAGTTGGATCCCGGCGCCAAATGCCATAAACAAAAACATACAGAAAAAAATAATGGCAGTGCCGTCATCGTGCTGCAGATGAACCAGCATGATAGGAATCATCGCGTGGGCGGCAAGCAAAATTACATGAAGGGGAGAAGTGAGCAGCCCCTTTTCTTTTAAAACAAATAAATGATTGCCAAAAGTGATTAAAAAGCCAATTTTTACAAGTTCACTGGGCTGAAAAGTTAGTCCTCCCGGCAGTGAAATCCATGCTTTGGCGGCAACTCCGTCGGCGCCCGTTACCGTTTGTCCTTTCAGCTGCGTTAAAAGCATCAAAAATAGGCAGAGCGCGGCAACCACATACCAAAAATGGGCGAGTTGGCGATAATCGATCAGAGAAAGAAGAAGTGCAAAAAAATATCCGGTTACCGCTGCTAAAAGCTGAACCGCAAAATAAGAAAGGCGGCGTCCCTCTTCTGTAGGGACTGTTTTTAAGAGCAGCAGCCCATACGCAGTGATCATGAGAATCGTTCCCCAGAGAATTTGGTCCGATTTTTTAAAGTAATTTAGTAATCGTCGCTGCATTTTTTCCCTCCTCATTTTTAAGATTGTAGTGATATTATATCATAAAGAGGAAGGCGGAACCAGTCCTATCGAGACAGAAATCTGTGGTGACAGCTTGATTTTCCTATCGGATTTATTGTATAATTAAAATACTGAAAGAAGGCGGCAATAATGATGATTTCAACCAGAGGAAGATATGCGCTGCGAGTGATGGTGGATCTGGCGGAGCATACCGGAGAAGGTTTTGTTCCGCTGAAAGAAATTGCTGAGCGACAGGAAATCTCTGAGAAATATTTGGAAAGTATTATTGCGATCCTTTCGAGAAATCAATATTTGATTGGAATGCGTGGAAAGGGCGGCGGCTATAAACTTGCCCGTGCACCAGAAGAATATACGATTGGAAGTATTCTACAGGAAACAGAAGGAAATCTTGCGCCGGTGGCTTGCTTAAGCGGCAATCAAAATGAATGCAGCCGAAAAGAGACCTGCCGAACGCTCCCTATGTGGGAAAAACTCGATACGCTTGTTCATGATTTTTTTGAAGGAATTACCTTAAAAGATTTAGTACAACAGCAAGAACCGCAAAAATAAAAAAGTGCCTTTTAAAACGGCCAAAGATCCCTGCTGAAGATATTTTTTGGCAGGGATCTTTTTCGCTTTTTATTAAATCATACTAAACCTATTGACATAGTATGAAAAATAGGCTATTGTATTAACAAACCAACAGAAATGGTGGGATGTTAATGAAGCATAATTTTGAAAAGCTGCTGAGACAAAATTTTCGTTTTGGACGAATGTGATTGTGCTTTTGCAAAAACAATCAACATGACTTTAAAAATGGAAAGGAAACATTCTCATGTCTTCTAAAAACTATAAATTTGAAACTTTGCAGCTTCATGTCGGTCAGGAAAAACCTGATCCGGCAACTGATTCCAGAGCAGTGCCGATTTATGCAACGACCTCTTATGTGTTTAAAAATTCTGCACAGGCGGCAGGAAGATTTGGCTTAACAGAGACAGGCAACATCTATTCTCGTCTGATGAACCCGACTTCCGATGTGTTCGAAAAGCGGATTGCAGCGCTCGAAGGCGGCGTTGGTGCATTGGCGACGGCAACCGGTTCGGCAGCAATCACCTATGCGGTGCAGAATATCACAAAGGTAGGAGATCATATTGTATCTTCCTCCGACCTTTATGGAGGGACTTATAATCTCTTTGCAAATACGCTGCGGGATCAGGGTCTCGAAACCACTTTTGTAGATCCTTCTGACCCGCAAAATTTTGAAAAGGCAATTAAAGAGAATACGAAGCTGCTCTACGCAGAAACGCTGGGAAACCCAAATTCCAATGTAATTGACCTTGCGGCGATTGCACAGATTGCACACCGTCATGGGATCCCGTTTATCGTGGATAATACTTTTGCAACACCGTATCTGCTGCGGCCTATCGAATACGGTGCAGATGTTGTTGTACATTCTGCAACGAAGTTTATCGGTGGCCACGGAACCACCATGGGAGGCGTCGTTGTAGACGGCGGACATTTTGACTGGACTCAGAACGACAAGTTTCCGGGAATTTCTCAGCCGAATCCCTCTTATCACGGTATCGTATTTAGCAAAGCCTGCAGGAATGCGGCTTATATCACAAAACTGCGCACAACGATCATGAGAGATGAGGGAGCAACAATTTCTCCTTTTAATTCCTTCCTGCTTCTACAGGGATTGGAAACCCTTTCTCTCCGGGTAGAGCGCCATGTGGAAAATGCACTGAAAGTTGTCGATTATCTAAAGAATCATCCCCAGGTGGAGCGGGTGAACCACCCATCTTTGGCAACCGGCCGTGAAAAAGAGCTTTATGATTCTTATTTTCCAAACGGAGCTGCTTCTATCTTTACTTTTGAAATTAAGGGAGATGCTGAAAAGGCAAAGAAATTTACAGAATCACTCGAACTGTTTTCTCTCCTTGCCAATGTTGCCGATGTAAAGTCTCTGGTGATCCATCCGGCCTCCACAACGCATAGCCAACTTTCAGAAGAAGAACTGTTGGCGGCAGGAATCAAGCCGAATACCATTCGTCTTTCTATTGGCACGGAACATATTGACGATATTTTGAATGACCTTGAGCATGGTTTTGAGGCTGTTCGTTAAATCAGACTGCGCCGAAAATTCTTTCTTTTTATAAAAGGAACCGGGCCCGTTTCATTTGCGGGAACCCGGTTCTTTTTGTTTTTATTTAAGATCATTGTAAAAGAAAAATATCAGTCTGCTGATTTTCCACTGACTAGAAAAGAGGCATGTGCCGTGGCAACAACTCTGCCGGTGTCTCTGCTGTAAACCGTACAGTGTGTCTGGGAAATGCGGTGTCCCAGATGATCGACAGCAGCTTCGACAATGAGTTCATCACCGGCAGCGGCCGGGGCAACATAGTTAAGACTCATCTGGATGGTGGGGCCGTCATGTCCCTCGGAAAAGATATAAGGAAGGCAGCCCATCGTGGAATCGGCTGCGGTTGCAATGATGCCGCCATGAATGTTATTGAGCGGATTCAGCTGCCATTCCCGAATCGGAAATCCAAGTTTAACACTTTGTTTTTGTTCATCAAAGGCAATCACCCGAGGAGTCATCTTTGTATTGAGCGTGTCAATATCTGTGCGGTTACGGTTTTCGATAAAAGAGTTGAGAAGCTCTTGAGGGGTATGTTTCATATGTTGAAACCTCCGTGATTTAAAAATTCTGTAATTCCGAACTGCTTTTTTAATCTTCCATTCGCCCTTGACTTAAAAAAGAAGCATGAGCCGAAGCGATAATTTTGCCTGTTTTGGCGCTGCGGGCGATTCCGCGAGTCTGTGTGACCCGATGACCGGTATAGTCAATCACTGCTTCTACCTGAAGCTCATCGCCTGCTGTCATGGGAGAAACATAATCAATGCTCAGTTGGATGGTAGGGCCTGCATGGCCGGGGGCAAAAATGCCGGCAAGAGTTCCCATTGTGGAATCCATGGCAGTAAAAATCATTCCGCCGTGAAGATTGCCCATATCATTTAGCTGCCAGTCGCGAATGGGAAAGCCTAAAATCAGGCTTTGTTTTTCTTCATCTATCGAGACAAGATGTGGTGCCATCATGGTATAGATTCGGTGAATGTTCGGCTGATTTCTTCCCTCCAAATATAGATCCAATAATTGTCTGGGATTAAGTTCCATTTTATTTTATAAGCCTCCTTAAAATAGCGTAATTTAAATTTATTCTATCGCCTTTTCTGCAGAAATGCAACGAAAGTGGGCAGATTATCAAATAAAAAGCGCTTTTCCAGGGCAATAAAATGTGTTATAATGATTCTAAATGATTTGTGGAGCTTTTCCGCACATGAAGTCGAGGACGTAACGATTTCATAAGAATTGAATTTTGGGAGGATGACTCATGCTGAGTGACATCGAAATTGCACAGCAAACAAAAATGCAGCCGATTGCAAAAATTGCTGCGAACCTTGGAATTCACGAAGAGGAACTGGAGCCATATGGCCGCTATAAGGCTAAGCTCAACCAGTCCCTTTTTGACCGTTTACAGGGAAAAACGGATGGAAAACTGGTTTTGGTAACCGCCATCAACCCGACACCGGCAGGAGAAGGGAAGACAACTACGACAGCAGGCCTTGGGGAAGCAATGGCTAAAATCGGGAAGAATGCCATTATTGCGCTGCGGGAACCGAGTCTTGGCCCGGTTTTTGGAATTAAGGGCGGTGCGGCCGGAGGCGGCTATGCACAAGTTGTGCCGATGGAGGATATCAATCTCCATTTTACCGGTGATATGCACGCCATCACTGCAGCTAATAATCTGCTCTGCGCGATGCTGGATAACCATATGCACCAAGGCAATCAGCTTGGAATTGATTCCAGAAGGATCTTGATTACACGCTGTATGGATATGAATGACCGTGCTCTGCGCAATGTTGTGATCGGCCTGGGGGGCAAAATCAACGGTGTCCCGCGTGAAGACCATTTCTGTATTACTGTTGCAAGTGAAGTCATGGCGATTTTCTGTCTCGCAAAAGACCTGATGGATCTTAAAGAAAGACTTTCTAAAATTTTGGTCGCTTATACGTTTGACGGTAAGCCGGTTTACGCAGGAGACCTTCATGCCGAAGGTGCAATGACAGCACTGCTTAAAGACGCGATTAATCCCAATTTGGTGCAGACGCTCGAAAATACCCCGGCAATCATGCATGGCGGCCCATTCGCCAATATTGCGCACGGCTGCAACAGCGTACGTGCAACCAGAATCGCTTTGAAGCTTGCAGACTACTGCATCACGGAGGCAGGCTTCGGCAGCGACCTCGGTGCTGAGAAGTTTATGGATATCAAGTGCCGTCTTGCGGGACTTCATCCTTCCTGTATTGTGCTGGTGGCAACCGATCGTGCACTGAAATATAATGGCGGAGTGCCAAAGGCAGATACCTCTAAGCCAAATTTGGAAGCACTCAAAAAAGGAATCGTGAACCTTGGCAAGCATATTGAAAATATGAGAAAGTACGGTGTGCCGGTTGTAGTTGCAATCAATCGTTTTCTTACGGACCCGGAGGACGAGCTTTCTTATATTGAGCAGTTCTGCAAAGAGAATGGAGCGGATTTTGCACTGTCCGAAGTCTTTGCAAAAGGCGGAGAAGGCGGACGGGCGCTGGCAGAAAAAGTAGTTTCTGCCTGTGAAAAGCCCTCTGATTTTCATCCGATTTATAAGGAAAACCTTTCTGTTGAGGAGAAAATCGAAACGATTGCGAAAGAAATCTATGGGGCAGACGGAGTTTCCTATTCTAAGCAGGCGAGAAAGTCTCTTGCAGAGATTAAAAATCTTGGCGGAGACAAGATGCCTGTCTGCATCGCAAAGACGCAGTACAGCCTTTCTGATGATGCTTCTCTGTTGGGGCGTCCGCAGGGATTTAAGATTACGATCCGTGATCTGAAAATTTCCAGCGGTGCTGGTTTTGTCGTGGCCTATGCAGGTGATATTATGACAATGCCAGGCTTGCCGAAAGTTCCTGCTGCTTTAAAGATTGATGTTGCAAAAAACGGGAAAATTGAGGGATTGTTCTAATGGAACCCTTTTTAAGTCATTCTCCACAGGAGACCGAAGCATTTGGACGCCGAATTGCAGAGCAATTAAAGGGCGGAGAGGTGCTTGCTCTTTTTGGGCCGATGGGAATGGGAAAAACTGCGTTTACGCGGGGCGTTTGTGCAGGGCTTGGCATTACAAGCGGTGTTTGCAGTCCTACCTTTGCGTTGGTGCATTGTTATGAGGGAAGGCTCCCCGTTTATCATTTTGATATGTATCGCGTAGATGGCTGGGATGACCTTTCTTCCACCGGATATTTTGATTATCTGGAGTCTAATGGTGTGCTGATTATTGAGTGGAGTGAAAATATCGAAGCGGCTTTGCCGGAAACCGCAGTGCGGATTACAATTGAACCCGGCGAAAAAGAAAACGATCGTATTTTTACAATAGAAGGGCTGTGATTCTGTGAAATTGTTGGCGATTGACGCTTCTGCAGGGGCGGCTTCTGCCTGTGTCTGGGAAGAAGGAAAGGTGCTCGGAGAAAATTATACGAATACACATCTGACGCATAGCCAGACCTTGATGCCGATGATTGACGGTGTTTTGCAGTATGCCAGGATTCCGCTTTCCGAAATCGATGCATTTGCAGTTTCTGCCGGTCCCGGCTCTTTTACCGGAGTGCGCATTGCAGTTTCCAGCATTAAGGGAATCGCTATGGCAACCGGAAAGCCATGTGTTTCGGTCTCAACACTCGAAGCGATGGCGCAGAATCTTTTGGTGCTGCCCTGCACTGCATGCTGTGTGATGGATGCTCGCTGCGGGCAGGTTTATAATGCTTTGTTCTCTATTGAAGATGGAAAAGTGCGGCGCCTTTGTGAAGACCGCGCTTTGTCGATCAAAGAGCTTGCGGAAGAATGTGCCGGATTGTCGGAACCATTGATCTTAGTTGGAGACGGTGCACAGCTTTGTGCAAAATCGCCGGAGTTTATGGAAATTAATGCGTGCCTTTCCCCGGAACCAATTCAATATCAAAGAGCATCTGGAGTAGCGCGGGTAGCAGCAGAAAAGTTTCTGCGTGGTGAAACGGTAACAGCGAGAGAACTTCAGCCTATTTATCTGCGGTCGCCTCAGGCGGAGCGCAGTTTGCGTCTAAAAAATAAAAAAGTTTGATAAGGAAAAGGAGTATGAAAATTCATGATTGCAATCGGAGCTGATCATGGCGGATTTCAGATCAAAGAAGCCGTAAAAGCATATTTGGACAGTCAAAATATTGCTTATCAGGATTTTGGAACCCATAGCGAAGAGAGTGTGGATTACCCCCCTATTGCTGCAAAGGTAGCACATGCGGTGGCTCGTGGAGAATGCGAAAAAGGAATCCTCTGCTGCGGAACCGGCATTGGAATGTCAATTGCCGCCAACAAGGTAAATGGGGTTCGCGCATCGGCATGCGATAACGAATTTTGTGCAGAGATGACCCGCCGCGACAATAACTGCAACTGCCTTTGCATGGGCGGCCGCGTGATTGATAAAGAAAAGGCGGTAGAACTCACTAAAATTTATTTGGAAACGCCATTTGAAGGTGGACGTCATCAGCGCCGTTTAGATCAGATTACTGCAATCGAACAGGATAAGCTGTAAGATATAAAAAGAAATATGGAGGTCATTAAAAAATGGACAAACAGGTTTTCATCATGGATCATCCGCTGATCCAGCATAAGCTCACATTCTTAAGAGACAAGAATACGGGCTCAAAGGAGTTTCGCCAGTTGGTCAGCGAGATTGCAATGCTGGAGTGCTATGAGGCAACGCGGGATCTTCCTTTGGAAGAAGTCGATACAGAGACCCCTGTAGCGATGGCACATACAAAGGTCATTGCAGGACGCAAACTTGCTTTCATTCCGATTCTGCGTGCAGGCCTTGGAATGGTGGAAGGTGTTCTGGAGATGGTTCCTGCGGCAAAGGTTGGACATATTGGTCTTTATCGTGACCCGAAAACACTGCAGCCGGTAGAATATTACAGTAAGCTGCCCCATGATATTGAAGAGCGCGATGTCATTGTGCTGGACCCGATGCTGGCAACCGGCGGCTCTGGAATTGATGCCGTGACCATTATCAAGCGCAGCAATCCCAAGAGCATTAAATTTATGTGCATTATTGCAGCGCCGGAAGGTCTTAAAGCATTTACCGAAGCGCATCCCGATGTGCAGATTTATTGTGCAGCGGTAGACGAGCATCTCAATGAACATGGGTATATTGTTCCAGGCCTTGGAGATGCAGGAGACCGAATTTTTGGAACTCTGTAAAAAGCCGTTTTTATAAAAAATAAAATCCCGATGGTGAAAAGTAAAAAGCTTTTCGCTGTCGGGATTTTTTGATGAAGAAATTTAACCTTGCTATTTTAACTTTCGACTAAATTCTTTAAAAAATAGTTGTTTTTTACAAAAAATTACTTTTTTCTTTCATTTTTTCAAAATCTTTGCTATAATTAAGACAAATTAAAAAGATAGAGGCGCAGGGCTTGTGGGAGAAAAGTGTTTGCGAAAAAAGCGGAAGATTTTAATTGGAACAGTGTTGACTTTTATAGCAGCAGTCGTCTTGATTGGAGTGTGGCAGTATCAGATCCACGGCGCTGAAAAAATGGCACCGACAAAGATTTCAGATGAGGCGGCATTTAAGCAAAACAGAATGGCTTTTCCACTTGGCAGGCAATGGGTAATCTTCAGTACGGATGGACAGAAAACAAGGCTTGCTTTTGTGGATGATTCTGGAAAGCTCAGCGAAGGAAAAGCTCCCGTGGAATTAGAAGGAAGCTATTTATTCGGCGCAGTTCAGGCTGATAAAACTGTCTTTGTTGGCTTTGAAAAAGATTATTCGCTCAGAATAGAGGCGGTTTCTTTTTCTTCTGGTGAGACTTGCGAATGGAGCGGATTTTTGCCTGAAGATTCTAAGAAGTGCAGTGATCTGTATTTTGATTCTCGAATGAATACGATGATTTTACGCTATTACGGCGAACGAGCAACAGTCCTTAACTATGAGCTTTTGTGGGGGAAAGAACCAGTGCTGATGAGG
>DHOF01000014.1:0-5917 GCA_002411615.1 Ruminococcaceae bacterium UBA5397 | reverse complement strand
TGATGAGGGTGCATGATGAACCACAGGCTTCTACCGGAGTACCTCTCCCGGATGAGACGTCAGAAGCTTCTAAACCTTTTGAGAGTTCTGCAGAGCCTTCATCCAAGGTGGTCAGTTCTAAACCGGAGTCGAGTTCTTCGCTGCCGGTTTCCTCAGCAAGCTCGCAGGCCGGCGGGGAAAATGAAGATTATTATATTTTTGACGAACCGGTTACGGTCAATCAGTTAAAAGAGACATTTAACCGCGTTAGAAAAAACAAAGATGTGGAAGTCCTTACAAAGGCGGGATATGATGTTTCAGAAGGCGCCGTTGTAACAGGAGATGAAATCTCATTTTTAGACAGCGAAGGAGAACGAAAGACGATAACCGCGGTTATCTTAGGAGATCTGACTGGCTCTGGAAAGCCGGATTCTAAATCACTGAAAGTGTTTTATCCGGCGCTTGCCTATCATTCATTTAATGAACTTCAACGCCGTGCCGCTGATTTAGACGGAGACGGAACGGTGACGACCGCCGATCTTTTACTTTTAAAAAAGAGAATCCTTTATGGCACAGTAGGATAAAAAGCCGATGGAAACGGTGCAAAATTCATCGAATTTATGGTATTTAGATAAGAAAAAAGAATGGGTGTATAAAAATTTTTTAGTTCTACAAAATTCTCCTTGAACCAGAGGAAAGAATCTTGTATGATGAGCAGAAACTGTATAGAGGGTGATTCTATGAAAAAGCAACCACGTGTAGCAGCAATTCATGATCTTTCCGGCTTCGGCCGTTGCTCATTGAGCATTGTTCTGCCAGTCCTGAGTGCAGCCGGAATTGAGACCTGTCCGATTCCGACCGCTGTTTTTTCCAGTCATACAGGAGGTTTGCCGGGTGTTTGGCATCAAGATCTCACCGAGGCCATGGATGGATTTTTGAAACAGTGGAAACAACTTGGCTTGACTTTTGATGCAATTTATGTAGGATTTTTAGGCAGTGAAAAACAAATTTCCATAGTAAAAGAATTTTTACAGACGTTTTCCGGGCCGAAGACCTTTATACTGGTCGATCCTGCAATGGCAGATCATGGAGTGCTTTATCAGACTTATACGAAGGAAATGGCAGAAGAAACGGCAGAACTTTGTTCCGCTGCAGATTTAATTGTCCCAAATCGTACCGAGTCAGCTTTTCTTCTTCAGGAGCCCTATGAGGAAAAGCCTTGTGTGCGGGAAGAAATTGAGTCTCAGTTAAGGCGTCTTTCAGATTTGGGTCCCCGCAAAGTGGTTTTGACAGGCGTTTGGTTTGCACCGGCACTTTTGGGAGCAGCAGGATTTGACCGTGATACAGGAAAATTCAGCTATGCGCTGGCACCAAAAATCCAAGGAAATTATCATGGAACAGGAGATCTTTTGGCTTCCTCTCTTTTAGCGGGAATTTTAAATCACATCTCGTTTGAGGGGGCTTTGCAGGCGGCAGTCGATTTTACGGCTCTCAGTATTCGTACAACATGGGAAGCAGGGACGGATCCCCGTTATGGAGTTTTGTTCGAACCGCTTTTACCGCAGTTTCAGAAGGCAATCGGCTGTTTCTGATTTAAAATGAAAAGGCGTAATCTTTACATTTTATGAAATTCAAGCTATACTTAAGGAATCAAAGCTGACATTTTTTGCCGCTGAGATTCCTTTTCTTTATATTAGAAAATTTATTTTATTCCGAAAGGAGGGGAAGACTTGGAGCAAGTACTAACCGTACTGAAATCTGTACCCAATCTGGTCTTCTTTATTTTTCGCATTATTATCCCAATCTTGTCACTTTTGGTGATTTTGCGCTGTTATGCTTCTATGCGCGCAGGACGCAGAAGAGAAGAACCGGTAGTCTTTTTGGAGGATGCAGTTTCCGGAGTGATGATACCGGTCCTCTATTGGGAAAACAGTATTGGACGAAGCAAAAGCTGTGATATTCGGATTCCGGATGATACCATTAGCCGGGATCACGCTGTTTTGATGCGTCGGGAATCCGGTTGGACGATCGTAGATACGGAAAGTAAATCCGGTACCTTTTTAAATGGTAAAAAAATTAAAGGATCTATGAGTGTACGTCCCGGAGATACCATTAAAGTAGGTGCGACTTCTTTAATTTTAAAAAGAGTGACTGATGTAAAACCTCAGGCACGTCCCGGACGTCACCAACAGGCGAAAACACCTTCTCCGGCAGGACTGCTTCTTACAACCACTTTGATTCAGATTCTGCTATTTTCGCAGGCCTGCTATGGCTCTGGAGAGCTTTCTCTGTTGCCGATTTTGCCTTTTGTAGTGCTTTTGATTGTAGAATGGGGACTTTATTTTTATTCCCGCAGGATACTTAGCCGCGTAAGCTTTGAAATTGAAACGATCGGGTTCCTGCTTTCTGGAATTGGACTGGCTCTATTGTCCGGACAGCGTTTGGAACTGGACGAGGGACAAGCTTTGCCGAGCGCTACCACCCTTTTTCATTGGTCCAGTATGAAAGTAACCTATACACAGATGATTACGATGATCCTGGGTGTGATCCTTTTCTGCGTTATGGTTTGGTTTATGAAGGATCTGGAGCGTACTACAAAGTGGAGAATTCCGGTTACTGTTGCGGCAGTCGGATTGTTGGCATTGAACCTTTTGCTTGCACACTCTACTTATGGCTCTAAGAACTGGATCAATATTGGTGGAGCCAGCATTCAGCCCAGTGAATTTGTCAAGCTTGCTTTCATTTTTGCCGGTGCTGCCACACTGGACCGCTTGCAGACAAAACGAAATTTGGCCGGGTTTATCGGCTTTTCTACAATCTGCATGGGTGCGCTTTTCCTAATGAAAGATATGGGAACGGCAGTTATCTTCTTTGTGACCTTCTTAATCATTTCTTTTATGCGTTCCGGAAGTGTGCGAACAGTCGCTTTGGCGATTTCTGCTGCCGGACTTGGGACATTACTCATTTTTCAGATGATGCCTCATGTTGCCAGTCGTTTTGACGGTTGGAGGCATGTTTGGGAAGATACGCAGAATGCCGGATATCAGCAGTCCCGCGGAATGAGCTATGGTGCCGGCGGAGGGCTTTTCGGCCTGGGGATCGGAAACGGCGGAATGGGTGCTGGTACCGGCCCTATGACCGGAAAATCCAATATGCTTTTTGCTGCCAACAGTGACTTGGTTTTTGATATGATCTGTGAAGAACTTGGAATTGTTTTGGCAGTTGTTGTTTTGATAGGTCTCGTTTTATTGACTTTTTATGTGCGCGGAGATGTTAGCCGCAGCCGCAGCACGTTTTATTCGATTTCTTCTTGTGCGGCAGCCGGAATGCTTTTGTTTCAGACAATGCTGAATGTTTTTGGCAGCACGGATGTTTTGCCGTTTACCGGTGTGACACTGCCTTTTATCAGCGCAGGCGGCAGCAGTATGATCAGTTGTTGGGGAATGCTTGCGTTTTTAAAAGCGAGTGATGAACGTACTTATGCAGGCCGCCGGAAGGGCAGTGTCCCGGTTGTTTCACAGCCTATCAGAGAAGAGCCGGAATATCGGCCGCGCAGAGCGGCGAGGGGAGACGGTGACTGATGAATGTAACTCGTAAACGTTCTTTTATTTTGTATTTTATTATCGTTGCCTTTATCGGCTGTCTTGGATTCTTTTTATTCGAATATTTTACGAGTGCTTCTTCATGGGCAACGAATCCTGTCAATAAGCTTGCAACAGCGCAGGCAGGCAGCGATTCTACCGGGCGTGTTTATGATCGCAACGGTGTATTGCTTGCCTACAGCCAAAATGGTGAGCGCCTTTACAACAGTGATAAGGAAATTCGGTGTAGTATGCTGCATGCGGTAGGGGATACCGAAGGGAATATTTCTACTGGAGTGCAGACTGCCATGCGCAGTCGGTTGACCGGTTATAATCTGATTACTGGTCTTGGAACGCCTTTTGGATTAAAGACGACTGGCGACGTGACGCTTACGCTTGACAGCAGTTTAAATAAGACAGCATATGAGCTTATGAGCGGGCAAAAAGGCGCTGCGATGATCTATAACTGGAAGACAGGAGAAATCCTTTCGATGGTGAGCAATCCAGGGTTTGATCCACAGAATCCGCCCCAGGATATCGGTACAAATGCTGCCTATGATGGTGCTTATGTAAATAAAGTACTTTCAGGTGCTTTGACCCCCGGATCTATTTTTAAGATCGTCACGACAGTGGCGGCCAGCGAAAATATGCCGGATTTGGACAGCCAGAGTTTTCATTGTGATGGATCTGAAGTGATTGGGGGATCGCCGATTACTTGTACCGAAGTACATGGGGATCAGAATTTTCAGCAGGCGCTTGCTAATAGCTGTAATATTGCATTTGCGCATCTGTCCATTAATCTCGGCGCCAATACAATGACGAAGACGGCGGAGGAACTGGGATTTAACAAGAGCTTTGAAGTGGATGGAATTCCGACTGCAAAAAGCAGTTATAATGTTAGTACTGCCAGCGAAAATCAGCTGGGGTGGTCTGGTGTAGGACAGTATACGGATACCGTGAATCCCTGCCATATGGCAAGAATTCTGGGAGCAATCGCAAATGGCGGAAATGCAGTGACACCGCATTTTATCAAGACTTCCGGGCTTCCTGATCTGATCGGGAATTCGGGAGAATCCATGATGTCGAGTACGATTGCCGATCGTGTAAAAGCCTATCTGCGCTGGAATGTGCAGAATCATTATGGCGATAAGATGTTTCCTACTGGGATGCAGGTTTGCGCTAAGACCGGTACGGCAGAACTCGGAGAGAACAAACAAAATAACGGTTGGATGGTTGGATTTTCTCAAAATGACAGCACACCATATGCGTTTGTTGTCGTCGTTGAAGATACTTCTCAGTATGGATATCAGTCGGCCGGACGGGTGGCCAGCGGTCTGATGCAAGCTGCCACAAATTTGAAAAAATGATCGATGAGGGAAAATGAATTTTTCATTGTAATTACTTGTATTTTTTAAAATTCTTTTTTATTTAGACTCGAGTGATAATCGGCAAAAGATCCAAAGGACTTTTTGCCAGATAGACTGCATGATTTTGGGAAAGTTCTTTGGCATCACGAAATCCCCAGAGCGCACCGGCCGTATCCATTCCTGCTGCTGCACCGGTCTGCATATCAGTGTTTGTATCACCGATATAGAGAATTTCTTTGGGAGCCAAGTGAAATACTTCTGCAATTTTCAGAGCTCCGTCCGGAGCGGGTTTTCGGGGAATTCCATCTTTCTGGCCGCAGCAAACTGTAAATGTCTGCGCTGGAAAACAATTTGCAATGATTTTTTGTACCCATGGATCTGGTTTGTTGGAAAGAACCGCCGTCGGAACAGAACGTGTTTTCAGTTCCTTTAAGAGCTCTTTCATTCCCGGATAGTCTGCAATTTTGCGGCAGGGGTCAGAAGCATAGAGGGATTCATAAATATGGCGAAGATGGGTAGCCTCTTCTTTTGTATGGCCTTCTGGTTTTACGCGGTTCAGCATACGCTCAATTTGTACAACGGTTCCGTTTCCCACAATCTTCCGAAAATCTTCCACAGGAATTGTAGCGTAATGGCAGGCTTCAAGTGCTTCATTGGAAAATTCTGCGATAGAAAATAAAGTATTTAAAAGGGTCCCATCTAGATCAAAGATGCAGGCTTTATACATGTGCGGAATCCTCTGCATGCTTTTTCACGATATGATCTGCGCACTTAAAGATACTGTTCTGTGGGATAAATCCGCGCACACAACTGACGGGATAAACATTGCTGTCACGGCCAATGACAGTACCCGGGTTCAGAACGGAATTGCAGCCCACTTCGACCCGATCGCCGAGAATTGCGCCAAACTTTTTTCTTCCAGTAGGAATTGCCTGAGGGCCATGAACTACAACTAATGTTTTGTCTGATTTTACATTGCTGGTAATGGAG
>DHOF01000074.1:7579-8190 GCA_002411615.1 Ruminococcaceae bacterium UBA5397 | reverse complement strand
GAGATCTTTCACCGCTTTACAGATGCTCTGAGCAGTGATGTACTAAAATGGGACGAGGTTGAGCGTTTGATGGCATCCGGCGGAGTTACATATGCAGACAAAACCATTTTAAGGGAACATCAGGCAAAGCTTGCTTTAGAAACAAATGGCGCAAAATTCATAAGCGGAGGAAACCTTGGGATCAATTTGGCAAAGCGGACAAAAGTTTTACCATTTTATAATCCGCCGGGAGCGCGGGGTGAAGACAGTATTCTCAGTACTTGTCTGAAGGAATATAACGTAAAGTGGATTCCCGTCTATACCTTTCACGATGGGTTTTCCTTTTATGAGTCTCTTCTGCGCGGTGTTCTCCCTCTAAAACTAAAACAGATTTCCCTTTATGATTCTGCTGCTGTTAATAATCGTTTTTATAGAGCCTGCCTCGGCTGGGCTCGCTATAAACCTCTTTATACTTATCTGACCCAACCAGATTCCTTTACAGAAATGATGGACCAGTCCCTCCAGAATCTTCAGGAAAGCCTACCATATATTTGTTCCTATTTTAATGACAAACGATATTTCAATCTATCTAATGAAATGGAAAAATACATCAAAAACGTACCAAATCATAA
>DHOF01000074.1:7025-7207 GCA_002411615.1 Ruminococcaceae bacterium UBA5397 | reverse complement strand
GAATGTTTTTCAAATACATCCGCGGTAATTTCTTCTCCGCGATGTGCCGGAAGACAATGCTGTACCATTGCATCCTTTTTGGCTTTTGCCATCACTTCTGCGTTTATCTGGAAGCCTTCAAACGCTTTACGGCGTTTTGCGGCTTCTTCTTCCTGTCCCATCGAAGCCCAAACGTCTGTGAT
>DHOF01000074.1:1356-6767 GCA_002411615.1 Ruminococcaceae bacterium UBA5397 | reverse complement strand
GCAAAATCCAGCACTTCTGCTGCAGGACGGTATCCCTGCGGACAGGCAACCGATACTTCCATCTTCATCTTGAGGCCGCCGACAATCAGGGAATTCATCATATTGTTTCCATCGCCGATAAAGCACATTTTAAGTCCATCCAGACTTCCATGCTTTTCACGGATCGTCATCAGATCTGCAAGCACCTGACACGGGTGAGATAAATCCGTCAGGCCATTGATGATCGGAATCGTGCCAAAATTAGCCAGCGCTTCTACTTCGCTCTGTTTAAAGGTACGGATCATAATTCCGTCCAGATACCGTGAAAGAACTCTTGCCGTATCCTGCACGGGTTCTCCGCGGCCGATCTGCATATCCTTTGAAGAAAGAAAAATCGGCAGTCCGCCCAGCTGATACATGCCAACCTCAAAAGAAACACGTGTGCGGGTACTGGCCTTTTCAAAGATCATTCCCAATGTTTTTCCCGCCAAACGCGGATGCGCAATATCATGCTTCTTCTCATATTTAAGCTGGTCGGCAAGGTCCAGAATCTCTGTGATCTCCTGAGAAGAAAGATCCAGCATTTTTAAAAGATGTTTCATCGATAAGCCTCCTCAAAAATTTTAAGCCAGTACCTTTTCCAAAATAGAAAGGCCCGCTTTTAATTCCTCAATCGTAATGGTAAGCGGCGGTAAAAAGCGCAGAACATCTTTTGCCGTCAGCACCAACAGCCCGTTTTCCACACATTGATCTGCAATTTGGGCGGCGGTTTTTCCGATCGGCTTCGCGCCGATCATCAATCCCATGCCGCGCACATTTTCAATGTTTTTCATCTCGCTAAGCGATTTCTGCAAAAAAGCACCCTTTTGGGAAACTTCCTGCAAAAATTCCGGTGCATTGAGTCTCTCTAAAACGACATTCGCGCCTGCGCAGACTACCGGATTCCCGCCGAAAGTGGTTCCGTGATCGCCAACGCCGAGAACCTCTGCGCACTTTTCGCCGACCAAACATGCTCCGATCGGTAATCCGCCGCCAAGTCCTTTTGCACTAGTCAGTACATCCGGCTTTACTCCAAACTGCTCCGTCGCATAAAAAGTTCCGGAACGCCCTACCCCAGTCTGTACTTCGTCCGCCACTAAAATGATATCTTTTTCATCACAGAGTTTCCGCAGTGCTTTTACAAACTCCGCAGTCAACGGCAAAACGCCGCCCTCTCCCTGAATCGGCTCATAAAAAATCGCGCAGGTCTTATCGCTGAGCTTCTCCATAACGCTCTGAAGGTTTGGCTCCGCGGTAATAAATCCTGCCGGCAACGGCCTAAACAGTTCATGAAAATGTTCCTGCCCGGTAGCAGCCAGCGTTGCCAAAGTTCTGCCGTGAAAAGAATTTTGAAGGGTAATCACTTCACAGCGGTCAAAGCCATACCGATCGGAACTATATTTTCTTGCGACCTTAACGGCGCACTCGTTTGCTTCTGCACCGCTGTTTCCAAAAAACACTTTGGAAAATCCCGCAGTTTTACAGAGATTTTCTGCTAGTGATGTAACCTGTGGGTTATAAAACAGATTGCAGGTATGCTGAATTTCTCCCGCCTGTTTTGAAACCGCCGCAACCCATTTTGGATCAGCATATCCCAGACTGTTTACACCGATTCCGGCAGTAAAATCAATATACTTTTTTCCATCCGCATCCCATGCCGTCGCATTTTTCCCTTTTACGAGTGCTGCGGGAAAGCGGTGGTAGGTATGCATCATATACTGATCTGCCTGCGCTTTGATCTTTTCAAATTCCATAAAGTGCCTCCTCTATATTAACAGAACATGGTGCCAATACCGGCATCGGTAAAGAGCTCCACCAAAATGGAATGCGGAACCCGGCCGTCGATAATATGTGCACGTTTAACGCCTTGCCGAACTGCTTCTACACAGCAGTCGATTTTTGGGATCATCCCGCCGGAGATAACTCCATCTTTCTGCAGTTTTGGTACAGAAGAAAGATTAACAACCGGGATCAGGGTTTCTTCATCATCTTTATCCCGTAAAAGTCCGCGGATATCCGTCATCAGGATGAGCTTTTCCGCATGAAGACTCGCAGCAATATGCGCCGCGGCAATATCTGCATTGATATTAAATACCTGGCCCTCCGGACTGCCGGCTACTGTGGAAATAATCGGAATATATCCTTTTTCGAGCGCGTCGTTGATGACTTCATTCTTGACTTCTGTAATCTCTCCGACAAAACCAAGGTCATCTTCGGAAACTTTCTTTTCCGCACACATCAGGTCACCATCTAAGCCGCAAAGTCCGATTGCTTTGCCCTCATGGCGCTGCAGAAGCTGCACCAAGTCTTTATTGACCTTTCCCGCTAAAACCATTTGAACAATGTCGATTGTCTCCTTGTCGGTCACGCGCATTCCTTTGATGAATTCGCTTTTCTTTCCGATTTTTTTGAGCATTGCATTGATTTCGGGGCCGCCGCCATGAACAAGAACCACATGGATTCCGACAAGCTGCATCAAAACCAAATCACTCATCACAGCGTCTTTCAGATGATCATCGATCATTGCATTTCCGCCGTACTTAACAACGATTGTTTTTCCCGCCAGCTTTTGGATATAAGGCAACGCCTCCACCAAAACCTGTGCCCGATCTGCATCTAGAATATTCAAAGGGGATTCCTCCTTCTCATCAGGTCCGATAATCACCGTTAATTTTCACATAGTCATAAGTGAGGTCACACCCATAGGCAGTCGCCTCAAAATCGCCGTCATGGAGCGTTACATCGATTCCGATTTCATCTTCCAAAAGAATCTTCTTAGCGGTTTTTTCATCAAAATCGATTCCGGCACCATCTTTGCAAACTTCAATCGCACCCATTTTAGAACGAAACGCAACATCGACCGCATGGATATCGACCGACACTCCGGAATATCCAATCGCACAGAGCACCCGTCCCCAGTTGGCATCCGCTCCAAACATCGCCGCCTTTACCAAAGAAGAACAAATGATGGTCTTTGCAACGATTCTAGCATTTTCATCGGAAGAAGCTCCCGTTACCCGACAGGCAAGAAGCTTTGTCGCGCCTTCTCCGTCTTTTGCCATCATCCTGCAAAGTGCGGTACAAAGCATTTTCATTGCCTTTAAAAAGGTCTGATAGTCTTCTCCGTCCGTTGTAATCGGGTCGTTTTCTGCAAGGCCGTTCGCCATAATGCAGCAAGTATCATTTGTGCTGGTGTCCCCATCCACGCTGATCATATTAAAGCTGTTCTTGACTGACTCCTGCAGGGCACTTTCCAGTGCTTCAGTCGAAATTGCAGCGTCCGTTGTCAAGAAGCAAAGCATGGTGCACATATTCGGGTGAATCATTCCGCTGCCCTTTGCAGCACCGCCTAAGCGAACCACATGTCCCCCAAGCATAAACTCTACCGCAAGATTTTTAGGAACCGTATCGGTCGTCATCAGCGCTTTTGCGGCATCATCGCCGCCTTCTTTACTGAGCTTCTTTGCCAAAATGGGCGCTGCTTTTACAATCGGCTCAATCGGCAGCGGCTGCCCAATCACTCCAGTACTCGCAACCAAAACATCCTGTGCTTTGATTTTTAATGTGTTTGCGGCAGCTTCGGCCATTTTTTCGGCCTTTTCCACCCCATCCGAATTACAGGTGTTGGCGTTACCGGAATTAGCAATCACGGCCTGTGCGATTCCATCCGTCAAATGCTTCTTGCAAACTTCGATCGACGCGCCTTTTACAAGATTGCTGGTATAAACACCGGCCGCATTACAGGGGACTTCACTTTTGAGCATCATCAGATCCGGCTTCTTTTTATTCGGACGAATCCCGCAGTGCATTCCACCCGCCACGAAACCTTTTGGCGCTGTAATTCCTCCGTCTATAAACTTCATAGATTCATCCTCCTTAAAATGCCGGCGGCCATGCGGTAAGGCCCTCTGTTTCGTCTAATCCGAATGCCAAATTCATATTTTGAATTGCCTGACCTGCCGCGCCTTTTACCATATTATCGAGCGCGCTGACTGCGATAAATGTACTGGTACGCGGATCAATATGAAGCGAAATATCGCAAAAATTAGAATACCGTACATTATGAATATCCGCTTCTTTTCCCTTCGGCAAAAGACGAATAAAATATTCATTCTGATAGGCTTCCTCGTAAACCTCTTGAAGCTGTGAAAGCGTCGTGCCATTTTTCAGCTTTGCGTAGCAAGTTGCAAGGATTCCGCGGTTAACCGGCAGAAGATGCGGCACAAAAAGCACTTTCATTGCGTTTCCTGTGATTTTTGAAAGGCTCTGCTCAATTTCCGGCGTATGGCGGTGTGCAGCAACTTTATAGGCATGCATACCTTCGTTAAGTTCCGGATAATGGGTATCCTGCGTACTGTTTCTTCCCGCTCCGGTCACGCCGGATTTACAGTCGGCAATGATTCCCTCTTGCTCAATCAATCCCGCCTTTAAGGCCGGAACAAGTGCCAGCGGCACGGCTGTAGTATAACAACCGGGGTTTGCAATCAGATGCTTTCCCTTAATCTCTTCGCGGAAAAGCTCCGGAAGGCCATAAACAGCCTCTTTATGAAGCTCTGGATACTGAAACGTATTCTTATACCAAAGCTCGTAATCCTCCGCTTTTTCCAATCGGAAATCTGCACCGAGATCAATAAAAACTTTCTTCTGATCCCAGCACTCTTTTCCCAGTACCTGTGAAAGTCCATGCGGCAAAGCCGCAAAAATCACATCACTTTTTCCCACAACCTGTTCCTGGTTACCGCAGATCATATCGCACAAGCCATAATAGGAAGGGTATACTTCGCTCAGTGCTTTTCCTTCAAAACTGACACTGCTGATGGCTGTAAGAGATGCCTGCGGGTGATTTGCAAGAAGGCGGCACAATTCTGCGCCTGCATATCCGGTGGCGCCGACGACGCCGACTTTAATAGATTTCATCGATTGGTTCCCCCTTTTTTATACGCGCTCCAAAAAAAGAGCTGTTTTTTTATTTATACCATTGCTAAGATACGTTTTGCTTCTTTTTCGACATTTTGCGGAGCAGGTCCACCCAAAACCGTTCTGCCGTTTACACATTTTTCGAGGCTGATGGCGTCATAGATTCCTTCATCAAAAAGTTCAGAATGTGCCTGATAATTTTTTAAAGGCAGTGCTTCCAGTGTCGTTCCCTTTTCCACACACTCACCGACCAATTCTCCGACAACCCGGTAAGCGTCCCTAAAAGGCATTCCCTTTTCCACCAGATAATCGGCAGCATCGGTCGCATTGATAAATCCGCCGGCGGCAGCTTTGCGCATATTCTGCGGCAAAACACGCATGGTCTTGATCATCGGAATAAAAGTGGTAAGGCACATATGCAGGGTATCGCAGGCATCAAAGACAGGCTCTTTATCTTCCTGCATATCTTTATTATA
>DHOF01000074.1:0-1128 GCA_002411615.1 Ruminococcaceae bacterium UBA5397 | reverse complement strand
AAAAGCCCTGTCAGATCTCCAATCACTCTTCCGGCTTTTCCGCGAATCAATTCAGCAATATCCGGATTCTTCTTCTGCGGCATAATGCTGCTGCCGGTAGAAAATGCGTCATCCAACTCAATAAACTTAAATTCCCAACTGCACCAGAGGATAATCTCTTCTGAAAAACGGGAAAGATGAACCATACAGATTGAAATATCCGAAAGCAGTTCCAAACAAAAATCCCGATCGGAAACGCCGTCTAAACTATTATGTGTCGGTGCATCAAATTTCAACAGCGAAGCCGTCAAATTTCTGTCCAGCGGATACGTTGTCCCCGCGAGAGCTCCGGAACCTAACGGACAAACATTCATGCGGCGTCTGGTATCCTTTATCCTATCAATATCCCGCAGAAACATTTCCGCGTAAGCGAGAAGATGGTGTCCAAAAACGATCGGCTGCGCTCTCTGAAGATGTGTATAGCCCGGCATAACGATCTCTTTATATTTGAGTGCAAGCTCTCCAAGGGTTTTGACCAGCTCTTTGAGTTCTTCCTCCAAAGAATCGCACTGATTCCTCAGATAAAGCCGAATATCCAGCGCAACCTGATCGTTTCGGCTTCTCGCGGTATGGAGCCGTTTTCCAGCATCCCCCAAGCGATTCGTCAATTCCCCCTCCACAAAGGTATGAATATCTTCGCAGGTGGGATCGATCAAAAGCGTGCCTGCTTTTACTTCCTCTGCAATTTTCTTTAGTTCCGCACAGATCGCTTCGGCCTCTTCTTTTTTAAGAATTCCGATTTTTCCAAGCATCGTTGCGTGAGCAATACTGCCCTCGATATCTTCCTGTACCATACGGCTGTCGAACGAAATAGAGGAATTAAAATCATTTGTCCTTTCGTCCAAGCCCTTATGAAATTTATTTTCCCAAAGCTTCATGAAATTCCTCCGGCTGTTTGTTTTCGTTTGAAATAAGCAGAAGGGCGAACTTTTGCCCGCCCTTCCAAGTCTTAAAGACCGGACGGAACTTTACGTTCCGATCCGCGTACGGGATTCCTCATTTTTTAGAGGAAATCACCTGATGATTTAAATTTTTAAGTGCCTGCACCTTAATCGGCAATCCAAACAGATCAATAAATCCTTTGGCTTC
>DHOF01000027.1:2434-5206 GCA_002411615.1 Ruminococcaceae bacterium UBA5397 | reverse complement strand
GAAAAAGCCCGCCGGCCTTTAGGCGAGTGTCCATAAGGATACTTTGTGAACCGCCTAAAAATGCGGGGTATAAGGCGGACAGTTTCGGCTGTCCGCCTTTTGCTATGCCTTAAATTGCGGCTGGCAGCTCATCATCAAACATCATTTCATCATCTACTCCGTAGAATTCTTCCATAGATGGAATGTCAAATTCCTCTTTGACATCGTTCAGCATTCCAATATCACGGTAGTAAATCCAAATATCCTGCGGAGCAGTGCGAGAGTATTTTTCGGCCTTTTCGCCTACCACAACTTTGGCAATAAACATGCGGAGCAGTTCCGGAGTCAGCTCGGTAAGGTCGGTATACTTTTTCGCCTTTTCAATAAACCTGTCCACGTTGGTAAGGGAGTTTTTGAGCTTATCCATTCTCACTTCAGCCTTTGGTATGCGTTCCCTCAGGGATTTTTGTTCTGCGGTATATTCATCAGACAGGGTTCGGTAATGTTCATCAGGTATACGCCCCAGCACATTGTCCTCATAGAGCCGTTTGAAAAGTGCGGTAAGCTCCAAATCCCTTTTCCGCATACCCTCCAACTCTTTTTGCAGCGCGGTAATTTCTTTTCTCGTATCAGCAGTGTTTTTGCGGTTAATGCACTCTGCAAACAGCACTTCGTCCTGCCTTGCAAAGTGAGTGACACGCTTAAGGTCATCCAAAATCACCGTAGCAAGCTGGCTTTCCCGGATGTAATGGGCCGAGCAGGTTTCTTTGCCATACTTCTTGTAGGTGGAGCAGGCGAAATTGTTTTTGCTCTCGTCCATGGTGTGGGCACGGTGTAGCACTAAGGGCTTTCCGCAATCGGCACAGAAGACAAGTCCCGAGTACGGATTGGGGTTCTCCATGTTTTTTCTCGGACGCTTTTTATGCTCGCGAACCGCATGGGCAATATCCCAGATTTCTTGGTCGATGATGCCCTCATGGGTGTTTTCAAACCTTAGCCATTCGGATTCCGGGCGGATAATCTGTTTTTTGTTTTTGTAAGATGCTGTGGTGTGCTTCATGCTGACCGTGTGCCCAAGATAAGTTTCATCATCCAAAATACTGACAATGGAGCTGCTTATCCATCGATATGGTCTGGTGGTATCCAAGTTCGTCAATGCCACTCCAGTCTGATTAAAATAGTAATTGCTTGGATTTACCACCTGTTCTTCCGTGAGTTGTTTTGCGATTTGCTTGGGGCCCCTACCCTCGGCACACAGCTTAAAAATATACTGAACCATTTTAGCGGATTCTGGATCGGGAACAATCTTTTTGGGATTGCTATCGTCTTTTTTGTACCCATAGGGAGGCCTTGTCCCAACTCGTTCCCCGCGCTCAGCCTGTGCTTTTTTCACCGACCGAATCTTCTTGCTGCAGTCCTTTGCATAAAAATCATTAAATAAGTTCCGGAACGGCGCAAAGTCGTTGTCCCCATAGAGCGTGTCCACCGCATCATTGATCGCAATAAACCGGACATTGTGGTTGGGGAAGGTATGCTCCATGAGAAATCCTGTTTGCAGATAATCCCTGCCGAGACGGCTCATGTCCTTGACAATCAGGGTTTCCACCTGCCCGCTTTCAATCAGCTCCATAATCTCATTCCACGAAGGACGATTGAAGTTCGTCCCGCTGAACCCGTCGTCGAACAGAAAACGAATATTCTCGAAGCCCTTTTCCTCTGCGTACTTGGTGAGAATCAACCGCTGATTTTGGATGCTGTTGCTTTCGCCCTCCCGATCATCCTCCTGGCTCAGTCTGCCGTACAGTATGGTATATTTCTCGTTGTTTGCCATCGTTTAAAATCCTCCTTCTTGTTGTGGCAAACTGAATACGGTAACCCAAGCATACCGCAACAGGTTCCACAAGTCTACTGAAATCAAGCGTTTTTAAGCGCTTTTTCGAGGTCGCTTTCAATCACCGAAAGTATCTTTTTTGTAGGAGTAGAGGCACTTTTTACGGGGAACACGGAATGCACCCGGAATACTCTGTCCTCCACCACCATATCCCGTTCAATGGTATGGGAGGTTTCGTCTGTGTAAACAAAGCTGTCTGCAAAGGTGCGGTGAGAGGTGCCCTCGCTGTCGCTTTGCCAAATGATATCGGCGGTTTCGTACGCGCCGAGGATATTGGTTTTCAGATAATGCTGTGCTGCTAAATGTTCATTTGTCATATTGCTTCTCCTTCACATTTTCATTTCAAAATCGTGCCCGCTGTGGTCATCTTCCTTTTGACCGACCGCTAATTTCTTCTTTCTGCCGGTGTGCTGCGGTGGTTTTGTGGAGGCATCTTTTAGGGGAACAGGGTTGTCCAGCCGTTCCAAAGCGCGCCCCAGCTGAACCACACTGCCGCCAATGCCAGCAAAATTAGGGGAATGACGATCCACAGTGGTGTCCATGTTAAGCGTGGAATCCGTAGCTTCGGCAGAGAAAAAGATTTCCCTTTCCTGCTCCCAGCCTGTGACAACATCTGCTGTATCTGCAATAAACTCTTGCTGATTTGCTCCAGCTGTGCCTGCGAGGGTAGACTGTTCAGTTGGGTTTTGATGCTGTGGAGCTGCTGTTGTAAGGTTTTCTGCTGTTTCTCCAAGTTCTCGATTCCATCCCAAATCAGTCCTTGATTGTAGAACAGATTGTCCAGCTTTTCCTGTGTCAGCAGACAGGGTTGGGGGTTCTGCGGCAGTTGTGTAGGCTGAATCTCTGTTGAGTCTGTGCCTGCGTTCCGCTGCTTCAATTCTTCTAAGCTCAAATTCACGCTC
>DHOF01000027.1:156-2229 GCA_002411615.1 Ruminococcaceae bacterium UBA5397 | reverse complement strand
ATCATCTCCTTTAAATAGCGGTTGTCATGGAGCTTTATATCCCGGCAGGACATGGTGTTGGGGCAGGTGTAGGTGATGTATTTTCTGCTGCTTTCCCACCGAATTGAGTAGCCTTGTCGCTCCATATTTTTAATAAAATCTTGTTTTGTGCCGCTGATTATCATTGCCGTATCAATTGCGTTCATCAATGAAAATTTCCAACTCTGTCCCTTCGCGGCGACGCGGTATTCCCGGGAGGCGAGACTTTGGGCCTTGCCGCCTGTGTACGGTTCCAGAGTAGTCAGCCCATATTGCTGACAAATTTGGTCTGAATACGCCCGAAGCTTTAGTAGTGTTTTGGGGCCTTGGTGCAATTTCTTTCCGGTTTTAAAGCTGACCGAGTTGATAATAAAGTGGGAGTGTAGGTGTTCGTTGTCCACGTGGGTGGCAATGACCACCTCAAAATCCGGGTAATTATCCTCCGCAAATTTAACAGCGATCTCATGTGCGGTTTTGGGTGAGATGCTTTCGCCATCCTTAAAGGCTTGGTCGTAATGATAAAACATGGTTTGATCCGCCTTTTTAAAGCTGTTTTTGGTCGCCATAAACTCTTGAAAAGCTATTTCGGGGCAGCAATCCTTGCCGGAGATTAAGCGGATACATCCGGTCTTATCCGCATCGGTGGAATAGGTTTGGTAGTTGACGGTGTGGTCACAATTAAATTTCTCCGGTTCGATGCACACCTTGAAATCCTGCAAAATATATTCAATTTCATTTCGCATGGAGAAGGCATTTTGCTTTTTACAGGGGATGAAGTTGACCGTTGCCATTACCGATTCACCTCGCAAAGTGCGGAGAGCTTTTCATAGATACCGCTTAGCTGCGCCTTGGTTTCTGCAAGGTAAACGGCATCCACTTTTCCCATATTGGCAAGAGTGGTCAGCTGATTAAGATTTCTGCCGATGGCCTTTAGCTCACTGATGAGCTCCTGTATTCCATCTATCACAATAATTTCTTTATCGATTATGGCTCTCTCTAAAAATTCGGTCATGGTAACCTTACTACGCTTGGATTTTTGTTTTAGCGTTTTATAGGTGCTTTCGCTGATGCGAAAGGCAAAGGGTTTCTTTTTCATTGGCGGTTCTCCTTTCGATTTTGATTGCGCTAACAGCGCTCTATAAAGTGGGGTCCGGGGCTTCTGCCCCGAGCGAGCTGTGGCGGGCGTATAGCCCGACGCTCTGCTCGCCTCACCCAAGGGGTGAGAAATCGCAGCTGAAGTGCCCACGTTTTATCTAAAATAAGTGCAAATCCGAAGTTACCGCAACAGTGGCTCAATTTGCGGGTTTATTCGGGTTAGGTGGAGTTATGCCAATCCACCGTTAATCTCGCCACACAGGGGCAAACAGGGGGTAACGGTGGCGAGATTACTGTCCTGTGACGGTGCTGACGGCAAAGACGGCAAAGACGGCAAACTTTGGGGGCGTGATTCTACCGTCATATCGTCATTGCCGTCATAGCAGAGAGTGAACTCTCGTCGCTCAAAAGTCCTGTTCTCGGAATAATGAATGCCATTTCTGCCCAGATGCTCCATGTGCTTAATGATTCTCTTCTTCAGAATTGCGGGGCTACAATCCAGATTCAATTTTTCTATCAGCTCGGTTGCCGTACCAGTGAAGCCACCTGCCGATTTTATAAAATCACAGAGAAGAAAAATTTCATCCGGTATGATCAGCTGCTCCATTTCAATCGGTTCCAGCAGCTCCCATACAAAATTATTTTTGTTGAACTCCAAGAACAGTTCCCGCCCCTCGATATCTCTGCCGGTGCAAATAAGCGTTGCGGTATTTTCCGTTCGCTTGTCTTTTTGCAGTACAAAGTTTGTATCAGCACCGCCTGCAATGCCGCTGGTTCCCGAAATCATATTGAGCGGATCAGCATCACTTGTTTTTCGAAGATGATGTATGAGCAGGATGGCAAGATGGTGACGGTCCGCAATTTGCTTCAGTGTGCTGATGTCATCATAATCGGAGGCATAGGGATTGACATTTGCGGAAACGGTTTTGCGAACCTTTTGCAGGGTGTCAATCACAATCA
>DHOF01000027.1:0-143 GCA_002411615.1 Ruminococcaceae bacterium UBA5397 | reverse complement strand
CACTTGTTTTTCGAAGATGATGTACGAGCAGGATGGCAAGATGATGACGGTCCGCGATCTGCTTCAGTGTGTTGATGTCATCATAATCTGAGGCATAAGGATTCACATTTGCTGACACTGTTTTGCGAACCTTTTGCAGGGTG
>DHOF01000153.1:415-15046 GCA_002411615.1 Ruminococcaceae bacterium UBA5397 | reverse complement strand
TAGTAAACATTTGTATGATTTGCTGAGAGCTATTCGTCTGAATCATGTTCTTTTCTCTCATCTTTCAGATGGACATCAACTTGGTCAAACGGAATCGTAAGGTTGGCACGATCAAATGCCAATTTGACTTGTTCCTGCATCTCATAGTAGAGCGGCCAATAATCGGCTGTTTTGCACCAAACACGAAGAAGCAGATGTACAGCACTCGCTCCATGCTCTCGTACTACTACCATCGGTGCCGGCTGTTTCAAAATTTTCGGATTCTCCTCTGCCAATTTCTGCAGCACTGCTTTTGCCGCCAGCAAATCATCCTGATAAGAAATCCCATAGGTGAGGTCAAGCATACGATTTTCCATCGCGGTATAGTTCGTAATCACAGCCGCCGTTAAAGTAGAATTAGGAATCACAACTTCTCGATTATCAAAGGTCTTGAGAACAGTAAACATCATTTCGATTCGCATAACAGTCCCCTCGGTACTGTCCATAGCGATATAATCTCCCACTTTAAAAGGCTTTGTCAAAATAATCTGCGCTCCACAGGCAACATTGCTGAGGTTATCTTTTAAGGCCAGTGCAGCAGTCACTCCAGCAGCACCGACTGCCGCCACGATTGCACTGACATTGACATCTAGCTGATCCAGTACGGCAATCACAACGATTACTTTCAGCAGAATTTTCAGTAAAGAGCCTACAAACGTGACAAAGCCGGTCTCGACGCCGGTACGATTCAACATACGTTTTCCGATCCGAATCAGCCAGTCGCTGAGTTTCCAGCCGATTGCAAAGATCAAAAGCGCACCGATCAATCTTGGCAGTGCCCCTTGTAACCACAAAAGAAAATCCTGCCACATGGTTTGAGCTGGCATGTATGCTTCTCCTTTCGTTTAGACTACCTGAAATAAATAGAATTTTAAGTAGTCTGTTTCGGGAACATTCCACAGAATCGGATGATCTGGTCCCTGCTGTCTTTCTTCAATCTGGCGCAGAGAAACACAGGCTTTTGACGACGCCTCCCGCAGCATTTTGCGGAACAGTTCATCCGTCATAAAATGGGAGCAGGAACAGGTCGCAAGATATCCTCCGCGGGGCAGCAGCTTCATTGCACGTTCATTGATCTCCAGATAACCGTGCGCTGCATGTTCTACCGTTTTACGGCTTTTTGTAAATGCAGGCGGATCCAAAATAATAAAATCGTACTGTTTTGGCATAAGGCTGGAAAGCAGATCGAAAACATTTGCCGTTTCAAAGCTCATTTTAGAATCCAGGCCATTTTCTTTTGCATTTCTTTGTGCCATTTTAATCGCATCATCGCTGATATCCACTGCATGAACATGCTGTGCCCCACCCTTAGCAGCGTTGAGACCAAATGAACCTGTATGGGTAAAGCAGTCCAATACCCGCTTATTTTTCGCAATTTCTGCAACTGCACGCCGATTATACTTCTGATCCAAAAAGAAGCCTGTTTTTTGTCCGTTTTCGAAATCCACAAAATAACGGATTCCATTTTCCACAATAGAGACTTCACAGGAAGACGGGATCTCCACCCCCTGCAGAGGATAAAATCCTTTTCCCTGCTCCATGCCTTCCAGCTCGCGAATTCCTACATCATTGCGTTCAAAAATCCCGCGGATTTCAACTCCGTCGTCTTTTAGTATCTGATAAAGCGCCTCAAAAATAACTGGTTTCCATTTTTCCATTCCAAGGCATAACGTCTGGGTAACTAAAATATCATGAAATTTATCGACTGTCAGACCAGGCATCTGATCTGCCTCTCCGAAAATAATGCGGCAGGCATCTAAATCTTCCGCTTCCATAATACCTTTCCGATATTCCCAGGCATAGCGCAGACGGCGGGCAAAAAAGTTTTCATTGATCTCATCATTTGCATTTCTCGAAAGCACCCGTACCCGAATTTTGCTGTGTGAATTATAAAAGCCTGTCCCCAGGAAACTTCCCTTCTGCGAACGAATCGTCACAAGCCCTCCGTCTTCTGCGATTTCTCCTATGGGCTTAACTTCCGTATCATAAACCCATGGATGTCCCATCAAAAGAAAAGCTTCCGCTTTTTTACTGACCGCAACCTGCGGATAATTTTTTTTCATATTTTTATCCTTTCCTGCTCGTTTTATCATGAATATTCGGCTTTAAGACTGTTGTTCCCGTTTTAAAGTATGATCCTGCAAAATACACCAACCTGTCACTGCAAAAATCACAATGACACTTCCAATCAGTGCAAAAGTCCCCGGCTTTTCCCCATTAAATAAAAATACCCAAATAGGATTCAGCAATGGTTCGATTGCTCCAATCAAATTACATGCAAGCGGAGGACAATCTCCCGTTGCAAGTCCAAAAAGCACATAAGGAATTCCAAGCTGAAAAATTCCCAATGCCAAAATTGTAAGAACGCTCTGTGCGGTTATCTCCATCGGTGTCCAAAAAGCAAACGGCAGCCCAACGATGCCCGATATCAAAAGGCCCAAAAGAATTCCAGACATTCGCTCGTTCTCTCCGCTTTGTCCGAAAAAGACATAGGTACAGGCAACACAAAAGCCACAAAAAACGCCCAGCAAATTCCCAAGGAGGCTTCCGTTGCCAAGCTGATCAAAAAAGAAAAGTGTGATTCCACACATCGTAACCCCTACGACAAGTGCATCTGCATGGCGAATTTTCTGATGGAAAACCAATGCATTCATAATCAAAATAAAAATTGGAGAAGTAAATTCCAGCACAATTGCATTGGCCGCCGTCGTCAGCTTATTTGCAATTACAAAACAGATAAAAGTAAGTGCCAAAGTAAGACTCGCCAAACCTGAACGCTTCGTCAAACGAATCGGAATTTTTTGATGTTTCATATATAAAAAAACCACTGCTGCTGAAAGCAGACTGCGAAGTCCGCAAATCACCATTGAATGCCATGGAATCAATTTAATAAAAATTCCGGCAGTGCTCCAAAGTGCTGCACATACTGCCATCATCAGAACAGCCTGCTTCTCACGGGAAGTTTTCAAGATTTTTCTCCTCTTCTTAAAGCTCACTAAAAATTGCACAATTTCTATGATAGCGGAATCGTCTTTAAAAAGCAATCATAAAGAAAAGATTCTCTTTTTAAAAACTTTGAAACAGCAGCTTTATAAGAGCCCCGGTTGACATTATTTTACTGAATGTTATAATAAATCCAAATTCAGAGAAGTTTTTAGAAAGGGAGCGTATCCGCTATGACAAAAAGAAATGTAACCGCAAAATTTGCCTCTCAGACAAAGTATTACCGAATTGTTTCAAAGCAGAGCGGAAAAGCGATTGATGTGCGTGATGCCGCAATGGAAAGCGGAGTACTGCTGGAAGTCAACGATAAAAACAATTCTGACAGTCAGCTGTGGATGATCATTCCAGATCAAAAGTCCACCTGCCGTTTTCGCAACAAAGCAACCAATAAATTCTTTGATGTGATCGAAGGCGGGACTAAAAACGGCTGCTGGCTCCACCAGTGGGAAGAAGCAAACGCTTCCACGCAGATTTGGGAAATTGAATCCACCAAAACGGCCGGCGCTTATAAAATCAAATCGATTGCTGCCGAAAAATATCTTGATATTGTTGGTATTTCCTCTATTGCCGGCGCTAATCTGCAGCTCTGGGAAAATACAGACGGGGATAACCAAGAATGGGTACTGGAAGTGATAGAAGATTTCACTCCTAAAGAAGAAAAGAAATCCAAAAGGGCTGTTTCTAAAACCAAAAGAGCGACACCCAAATCGAAAAAGGCTGCCCCTTCTAAATTAGAAAATGGAACGGCAAAAAAAGCATCTACTAAAAAAGTTGCTGCACCTATTAAAGCTGAAAATTCGGCTTCTAAAAAAGCTGTTGAAAAGCCTGAATCCAAAATCTAAGCAGAATGAATTCATAATAAAGATGTTACTCTTTAAGAGTGCACCAATCCGTAAGTTAGCAAAAGTGACAGACATGATGTCTGTCACTTTTGCTTATTCGGACCCATTTCAAATTAGAAACGGCCGCTTTTTATATTTTACCACCTATATTTCTTAAACGACCACTTATTTCAATTTAGTGGAAATCAACTGTATTTTTCCTATACTGTAATTGTAGCAAGGAGGTGACGAAATGCAAATCGAAATAAAAATGGATGAAGCCCAAACAGAGCCAAAGGTCATCATATTGACGAACAAGGTAACAGAAGAAATTACCGAACTGGTAAAACGGCTGTCAGAGGAAAAGCCTCAATTAATTGCCGGGTTTCAGAATAACACTGTTGTTCTTTTAAAACAGCCTGAACTCATTCGTATCTATACAGCAGACAGTAAAGTATTTGCTGTTACAGACTGTGGCGAATACCAGCTTCGATTTCGTCTGTATGAACTTGAAAAACGGCTGGATGAAAAATATTTTGTCCGCATTTCAAATTCCGAGATTATTAATTTGAAAAAGGTCAAAAAATTTGATCTGAGCTTTACCGGTACGATTTGTGTCTCTCTGTCCAACAACGCAATTACTTATGTTTCAAGGCGATATGTCTCGAAGATCAAACAGGCATTAGGAATATGAGGTGATAAAAATGAAGAAAAAGATCATTCAAAGAGGCCTTCTCGGCTTTCCTCTCGGTATCGCAATCGGCTATGTAATAACAATCATAATTTCTGCCGTTTGGGCAAACGGATACTATTCCCCGGTTACTCCCGAATTAGAAAAAACAATGGGAAACCAAATCAATGCAGTTATTTTCCAAGCATTTTTATGTGGCATATTAGGTGCAGGATTTGCAATGGCATCTGTAATATGGGAGATTGAAACGTGGAGCATTGCAAAGCAAAGCGGCATTCATTTTGCAATCATTTCTGCAATTATGCTGCCGATTGCTTATATTGCAAATTGGACGCAGCATACTCTTATTGGTTTCTTATCCTATTTCGGAATCTTTGCTGTAATATTTATTTTTGTTTGGTTGTTTCAATATTTGGGGTGGAAATCAAAAATTAAAAAAATAAACGAGAGCGTAAAAAATGGATACGGCAAAAAATGAGTAGCGTCTTTTACCTGTAAATTTTTATAGTCGTAATACAAGCGTTTCAAAGAAAACAGCCTCCAAGCCATAAGGTCTGGAGGCTGCTTTTTTGAAGCACTCTGCTAAACGATTGCTCGTTTTAATATGAAGTTTTTTAAAATTGCTAAATTACCTAGCGACCAAATTGACAAGTTTCCCCGGAACATAGATCTCTTTCAAAAGTTTTTTGCCAGAAAGTTCTTCTGCAATCTTCGGCTCTGCTTTTGCTGCTGCCAAAGCATCCTCTTTTGAAATATCCGCTGCAACGTTCAAACGCGCACGAACTTTTCCGTTCACTTGAACCACGATTTCGATCGTATCTTCTTTACATTTGGACTCCTCATAAGAAGGCCATGTTTGCTCACATGCCATCTTGTCATTTACCTTTAGCTGCTCCCAAACTTCCTCCGTTACATGAGGTGCAAAAGGATTGAAGAGCAGAGTGAAAATTTCGAGCTCTTTATGAGTGATCGAGCCAGCAGCATTAATCTCATTCATCAAGCTCATCATGGCAGCGATTGCCGTATTGAACTTCAGATTTTCGATATCTTCACTGACCTTTTTAATGGTTTTATTGAAAGGTACTTCCATCTCGGGACGAATTGTTTCTTCCGGTGTCATCACATCGAGCAGCGCATAATACCGCTCAACAAGACGGCGGCATCCTTTAATGCTTTTGGTGCTCCATGGAGCTGCTTTTTCAAAATCTCCAATGAACATCTCGTAAAGCCGCATGGTATCGGCACCATACTCATCAACAACATCATCCGGATTGACAACGTTGCCGCGGGACTTACTCATTTTCTCTCCGTTTTCACCCAAAATCATGCCATGGCTTGTTCTCTTTGCATATGGTTCCGGACAAGGTACAACACCGATATCATAGAGGAATTTATGCCAGAAACGGCTGTAAAGCAAATGAAGCGTTGTATGCTCCATGCCGCCGTTATACCAATTAACCGGCATCCAATATTTCATGGCTTCCTTGCTTGCAAGCGCCTTATCATTGTGCGGATCAAGATAACGCAGAAAATACCAGGAAGAGCCAGCCCACTGCGGCATGGTGTCTGTTTCTCTCCGTGCAGGGCCGCCGCAATGCGGGCAAGTGGTGTTGACCCAATCATCCATATGAGCAAGAGGAGATTCTCCGTTATCCGTAGGCTCATAACTTTTAACCTGCGGCAGCCTTAAAGGCAGCTCACTTTCCGGCAGCGGAACCCAGCCGCATTTTTCGCAGTAAACCATCGGAATTGGTTCGCCCCAATAGCGCTGGCGGGAGAAAACCCAATCGCGCAGCTTATAGTTAACCTTGCTGCGTCCAAAGCCTTTTTCTTCCATATACTGCTTGATCTTTTTCTTGGCTTCTTCCACGGTAAGGCCATTTAAGATTCCGGAATTTACCATTACTCCGGTAGCACAATCGGTAAAAGCCTCTTTCTGCACATCGCCGCCTTTTACGACTTCGACGATCGGCAGTCCAAATTTCTTTGCAAAATCCCAGTCACGGGTATCGTGTGCCGGCACAGCCATAATAGCGCCGGTTCCGTAAGTCATCAGAACATAATCAGAAATAAAAATCGGAATCTCTTTCTGCGTCAATGGATTCACCGCTGACACACCGGCAAGCCGAACCCCCGTCTTTTCCTTCTGTACTTCGGCGCGTTCAAATTCACTCTTTTTGGAAGCTTCCGACTGATAGGCCTTTACTTCGTCCATGTTTTGAATCTTATCCGCCCATTTTTCAATGTAAGGATGTTCCGGAGAAATGACCATATAAGTAGCGCCGTAAAGTGTATCCGGGCGGGTGGTATAAACGGTCAGAAGGTCGCCGGCCGTCGTCTTAAAATCGACTTCAGCCCCAGTAGAACGTCCAATCCAGTTTTTCTGCTGAATCTTAACACGATCCGGATAATCCACCAAATCGAGGTCATCAATCAGGCGCTGCGCATAAGCGGTAATTTTAAGCATCCACTGACTTTTAACCTTATGAACGACTTGGCTGTGACAGCGTTCGCAGACACCTTCTACAACCTCTTCATTTGCAAGCACACATTTGCAGCCGGTGCACCAGTTGACGCTCATCTCTTTTTTATAGGCGAGACCATGTTTATAAAGCTGAAGAAAAATCCACTGCGTCCATTTATAATATTCCGGGTCTGTTGTATTAATTTCCCGATCCCAGTCAAAAGAAATTCCCAAATTTTTAAGTTGCTGCTTAAAACGAGCAACATTTTTCTTAGTCACTTCGGCTGGATGAATATGATTTTTAATTGCAAAATTCTCGGTAGGAAGACCAAAAGCATCCCAGCCGATTGGATAAAGAACATTATATCCCTGCAAACGGCGCTTTCTTGCAATAATATCCATCGCAGTATAAGAGCGTGGATGACCGACATGAAGTCCTTGTCCCGAGGGATACGGAAACTCAATCAGCGCATAGAATTTTTCCTTATCACTATTATTCTCCGCATGAAAAGTATCGGCTTTTTCCCATGCCTTCTGCCATTTTTCCTCAATTCTTTTATGATCATATTTCATTTTTCGATTCGCCCCTATCGCTTTATAATGATTTTATTCCTGAATGAGAAGATCCGAAAGATCGATTTCGTTTCCATCCTGCCACAATCGGTCCAGATCGTAAAAACGCCGTGCTTCCGCAGTAAATACATGAACGACAACATTACCATAATCGATCAAAATCCAAGAATGACTGCGATATCCTTCTGTGCGAACCGGTGCTTCACCTTTCTCTTTCAGCTGCACTTCTACTTCATCCGCTAATGCTTTTACTTGTGTGCTGCTGGTGCCGGTGGCCAAAACAAAATAATCCGCAAGAGAAGAAATCTCTCGAATTCCGATCATCCGAATTTCTTTTCCTTTCTTCCGATCCAGAATTCGTACAGCCTCTTGGGCTAACTCTTTTGATTCCATTCTTTTTCAGCCTTCCTTTTTGTTTTTCTTCATTCGACTTAGTGCAATTTCATTATAAGCCGCAATCGTATCCGGATGAATCGGTGCACACATCTCGGAAAGTTCCCGAATGGTAAAAACCATTCCCTCCAAAAGTGTTTCATCCAAATCTTTTTCCGCCGCTTTTCTAAGCTGTTCTACCCCTTTATAATCACGGTCATCAGAAATAAAATCAGAAACAAAAATGATCTGATCCAAAAGCGTCATCCCGACACGTCCGGTTGTGTGATACCGTACAGCATCCAAAATTTCCGGGTCCGAAATGATCTTCTCATTTTTAAGATAAGCTGCCCCCAGCATCGCATGCCAAAGTTTCGGTGCATTTTCTTCTATCGGCGTCAAAATGATTCCATATTTTTTCATCAACGCCCGTTGTTTTTCTTTCGGAATATCCTTCATAATATCATGAAGGATTCCTGCAATCTGTGCTTTGTCCTGATCAGCGCCATACTGTTCTGCAAGTTCGCCTGCACGTCTGCTGACACATTGACTGTGATAAAACCGGCCATCTGATAAAAGCGGCCGAATCAGGTTTTCATAAGGTGTAAGATTCATGTTTTCTCTCCTGATATAAAGAATGTTTTTCAATATAATCCGCAACGGAATTCGGAACTAAAGATCTGATGTTTTTTCCTTCTTGAAGGGCCTTGCGCACCATGGTAGAAGAAATCGGCAAATAGGAAATGTCTTCTACCAGCGTTTTTCCGCCGCAGTCTCTGAGCTTTTGCGCATAGGCACGCATTCTGAAAAGGCCGCTCCGGCTTCTTGGTGCCCCGCAGATCGTAGCATCCTTCAAAATCTTTTGAGGATCGTGCCAAGTAAGGAGCGTGAGAAACATATCCTCTCCGGTAATAAAGAAGAGCTCACAATCGGGATATTTCCGAGAAATCTGCTCCAGTGTATCGGAAGTATAACTTGGTCCCTCACGGATTAGTTCCATATTGCTGACTTCAAATCCGGATTCCTCTTTAGCAGCCAGGCAACACATCTGATAGCGGTCTTCTCCACTCGCAAGATCCAACGCCTCTTTATGCGGCGGAACTCTCGCTGGAATCAAAATTACCTTTTCAGCATTGATCCGTTTTTGAAATTCCCTCGCTAAATGCAGATGTGCCCGATGAATCGGATTAAAAGTCCCTCCATAAATTAAAAGTCTTTTCACAGTGTGTCCCCTCTGGAACAAAAAGCATCAAGCTTTTTTTATTTTATCCTTTTTTCTTCGTTTTGGGAAGGGTTATTTTTGGTTCTTTGTCATTTCTGCGGTATAAAACGAATTTTCGGCCGATTACCTGCACGATTTCACTCTTTGTTTCTTCTGCAATTGTTTGGGCTGTTTCTCTGCTTGTTTGTTCGCAGGTTTCCAACGTTTTTCCTTTAATCAGTTCTCTTTTTAAAAGAGCATCGTCCGCCTGTTTGATAACATCGGCGGAAATTCCGGATTTTCCGACCATTAAAATCGTATCAATCGGATTTGCCAAAGCGCGCAGATAGGCGCGCTGATTACTTGTCAGCATAAATGGTGCTTCTCCTTATAATTCTTTAAATTTTCAGCAAACTGCCGCAAAGCTTTGCCACGGTGGCTCACTTGATCTTTTTCTTCTGCCGTCATCTGCGCATAAGTTTTTTCTCCCACCAAGAAAAGCGGATCATACCCGAATCCGTCTGTTCCATGAGGCTCATTTGCAATGACGCCCTGACACTCTCCGCGGGAAGTCAGAATATCGCCGCTTGGAAAGACGCAGCAGATTACGCTGACAAAAGTTGCCAGACGATCTTTTTTAGGCACGTCTTTTAACGCAGCAAGCAATTTTTGATTACGGTCACTGTCCTTGGCATCCGGCCCCGCCCACCGTGCAGAATGAACGCCCGGCTGACCATTTAAAACATGAACGCAAAGTCCGGAATCGTCGGCGACTGCAGGAAAACCGGTTTCCTTGCAGGCAGCGGCAGCTTTCAGATATGCATTCTCTTCAAAAGAGGTTCCTGTCTCTTCCACTTCGTTTAGATTCTCAGCCAGTACGACTTCGATCTGAAGCGGCTCTAAGATTCGGGAAAGTTCACGCACTTTATTCGGATTATGTGTTGCCATCACAAATTTCATACGGATCTTTCCTTTCACTCTGATTCGGAATCTTCGGGTGTGCGTTCAAAAAGAGCCGTCGCAAACGCGTCTGCATCAAACGGCTGCAAATCGTCTATCTGCTCTCCGACACCGATAAATTTAACGGGCACTCCCAGGTTTTCTCTCACCGAAAGGACGACGCCGCCTTTAGCGGTCCCATCTAATTTGGTAAGAACAATTCCTGTAATGCCGGCAGCAGTTTTAAATTCTTTTGCCTGATTGACTGCATTCTGTCCGGTTGTTGCATCCAGAACGAGTAAAATTTCCTGATCGGCATCGGGAAGTTCCCGTTCGATCACTCTATGAATCTTTGCAAGTTCTTCCATCAGATTCTTTTTGTTGTGAAGACGCCCCGCCGTATCACAGATAATTACATCTGCTCCGCGCGATTTTGCCGCTGAAATGGTATCAAAGACAACAGAAGCCGGATCGCTGCCCTCTTTCTGCTTGATCATCTCACAGTTGGAACGCTCTGCCCAGATCTGCAGCTGCTCAATGGCCGCTGCACGGAAGGTATCGGCTGCACCGAGGATCACCTCTTTGCCCTCCGATTTTAACCGATTAGCAAGTTTTCCAATGGTTGTCGTTTTGCCGACCCCATTTACTCCGATTACTAAAATGATAGAAGGCTTCGTGTGAAGGTTGAGCTCTTCCCCGCCGCGCAGCATATCGGCCACTGTCTCTCGGAGAAGTTCCATCACTTCATTTGGGTCGGTAATTCCACGTTCTTTCACTTTTTCACGCAACTTGTTGCAGATATGCTGAGAGGTTTCAACTCCCACATCTCCCATTACAAGGAGCTCTTCCAATTCTTCAAAAAGATCTTCGTCGATCTTTGTAAACGAATGGAGCATATTCATCACATTGTGACTCATGCTGTCACGGGTTTTTTTCAATCCCGCTTTAATTTTGTCAAAAAAGCCCATGGTGATATTTTCTCCTTTCAGGAAACATTCAGTTCCTTCTCAATTTCATTGGTATGTAATTTCAAAACTTTGCTGATTCCTTCCTCCTGCATCGTAACACCGTAAAGCATATCGGCTTCTTCCATGCTGCCGCGCCGATGCGTGATCACAATAAACTGGGTCTGAGCGTTCATGCGGCGCAGATAAGCCGCAAACCGGTCGACATTGACATCATCGAGAGCCGCTTCGATCTCGTCCAGTATACAGAACGGCGGCGGATTGACCTTCATAATGGAAAAGTAAAGAGCAATCGCAACAAGCGACTTTTCGCCGCCGGAAAGGGCCTCAATATGTGCAACAATCTTACCGGGCGGCTGCACCTGAATTTCGATTCCGCTTGTCAGAGGATTTTCAGGATCACTGAGTGAAAGGGAAGCGGTTCCGCCACCGAAAAGTTCTCGGAAAATAGAACTAAAATAGGCACCGATTTTCTGAAAGCCCTCCTGAAACTGTCCTTTCATCTGGTGCGTTAATTCTCCGATCAGATGATGAAGTTCATCACGACTCTTTTCGATATCTTGTACCTGCGCATTCATAAATTCATAGCGCTCATTTACTTCTTTGTATTCCTCGATTGCGGAAACATTGACATTACCAAGCGCACGGATTTTTCCTTTTAGAGTATTTAAACGTTTCTGCGCTTCCGGTGGATTTTCAATCTCCGGAGCAGATTCTTTCGCTTCGCGGGGCGTCATCTCATACTCTTCCCAAAGCTTTGAAATAATAGAATCATACTCTTTCTGCAGATTATCCCGTCGTTCTTCCAAACGCGCCAAATCATGGCCGGAAAGTTCTTTCTCCTCTGATTTTTCTCGTTCCTGACGACGAAGCTGTGTGCTTTCCTGTTCCAATTTCATACGGTGCTCATTGAGAAAATCAATCTGTTTTGTCTGTGCCTTTGCCGTTTCACGCAGAGATTCTGCTTCTTTTTTAAGAGCATCCGACTTTTCTTTGGCCTGCTCATGCTGCTCTTTTAAAGTCCCGATTTCTTCTTCGAGCGCTTTTGCATGATCGATATGGTTGATTTTCTGCTGTTGTAATTCTTCCACTTTTCGGCGCAGAGAATCTGCATCTTTTTCTTCGCCCAGAATTTCCATCTTAATGGTTTGGCATTTTTCGGACAAATCATCACTCTGCTGATTAAAGTCGGTTCGATTTCCGCTTTTCTCTTCTAGCTTCTCAGAAATCTCCGCGATTTTTTGTGTGATATTCTCTTCTTCTGCTTTTGCAGCACGGCGGTTTTCTTCCTGCTCTTTCAGACGGTCCGCAGCAGATACTTTTTCTTCATGGAGCTGTGTACAATCCGAAACCATTCCGTCTAAATCTGATTGTAACCGGCCGCGGTTCGATTTAAGCTGAATCCGATCCTCCTGTGCCGTTAAAAGTTCTCCCTGCGTTGCCTGCAGAGAAGCTTGCGCTGCCGAAGTCTCTTCGGAAAGATGATGATATTTTTCTTCGGATTCTTTTGCCTTTTGATGTTGTTCCATCGCTTTTTTGTGAAGTTCTTCAATTTCAGAAGCCCTGCGCAGAAGGCCGGAATTTCTGGCAAGAGAACCGCCGGTCAGCGACCCTCCGGAATTCACAACTTGTCCGTCTAGTGTAACGATGCGAAAATGATAGGAAAATTTTCTCGCAATTTCTACCGCATCATCCAGATTTTGGGCAACCACAATTCTCCCGAGCAGACTGTCCCGAACCGAATCATATTTTGGTTCACAGGAACAAAGGTCTGAAGCGATTCCGACAAATCCGCCGCACTGGGAAAGTCCTCTTTCCTGCAGGCTTTTGCCATGAACAGAAGTCAGCGGCAAAAATGTAGCACGTCCGCTGTCTTTCTTCTTTAGGAGCCGGATTGCCGTCTTTGCATCCTGTTCACTCTCAACCACAACATACTGCATGGCACCGCCAAGCGCTGTCTCCAGAGCGACCGCATACTCTCCCGGCACCGAAAGGATTCTCGAAACAGGCCCATGAATTCCGCTGAGGACGCCGTGTTTTGCTTCCTGCATGACTATTTTAACACTTTTTGCGAACCCTTCCAGATTGCGCTCAAGATCTTCTAAAACTTTAATACGATGATCGGTTTCTTTGGCTTCCAAAAGCTGTTGTTCGGCCTCTCTTTTCTGCTCATCAGCTTTTTTACGGCGGGCAAGAAGGCGAAGCTCATATCCGCGGACTGTATTCTGCAAGGCAGATATTTTGGTATCCATCTCTTGGAGCATCTTTCCGCTCTCTTCAAAAGAAAGTTCCAGTTCCTCTCTCTTTTGACTTTTCGTTTTGAGCGTCTCTTCAACGACGGAGAGACGCATTCCTATTTCGGAAATAGAAGAAACAGAAGCTGTTTCGCGAACCTTTGCCTCAGTCACTTGTTGAGATAAGGCGGTCATCTGACGAGAAAAATCATCGATCTGCGCAGAAGCTTCATTCATCGTCCGGCGAAGAGAATCCAATTTCTCATTTACTTGAACCATTGTTTGGTTGAGTGCTTCTATCTGCTGCTGTTTCTGCAAAATCTCCGCCTGATAGGAAGTCATCTCTTCCTCCAAGCGAGACTGATCATTCTGGGAGGTTTCTAATTCCGTCTGAAGGCGTTTCATCATCTCTTCTGCATGACGCACATCTCCCAAACAGACATCTGCCTCTCCGTTTTTTTGGACTGCTTCCGCCTCCAAAGAAGAAATCTGCTGGCGAATCTCATCCGCTTTTGTGGTTGCCTTAGAGGATTCTGAAAAGTTCTGTTCAATTTTTTCCTGCAGATCGTCCAAAGCCTTTGCCGCAGCTTCCCGCTGAGACTGTGCCAAAGCGATCTTATCTTCCTGCTCTTTCAGGATTCTCCCTGATTTTCCGAGTGTATGAAGCCACAAGCCGATCTCAAGTGTGCGCTTTTCTTCGGAATAATCCAAAAATTCCTGTGCTTTTTGGGATTGTTCTTTTAACGGACCTACTCTGCTTTCCAACTCGGACAGAATATCATTTAAGCGCAATAAATTCTCTTCGGCTGCAGAAAGCTTTCGCTCGCTTTCTTCTTTGCGGTAACGGAAACGGGATATTCCGACTGCTTCTTCAAAAACCTCCCGGCGATCCTCCCCTTTAGCGGCAACAATCGCGTCAATTTTGCCCTGTCCGATAATTGAATAGCCGTCACGCCCCAATCCGGTATCCATAAAAAGCTCGTTGATATCTTTAAGCCGGACATTCACTTTATTTAAGCGGTATTCGCTCTCTCCGCTGCGATAATAGCGCCGGGTAACAGATACTTCATCTTTATCAAACGGCAGTCGGCGATCCTGATTATCAATATTCAGGGTCACTTCTGCATACCCCATCGGTTTTCTGCCGGGAGTCCCGTTAAAAATCACATCTTCCATCCGCGTACAGCGCAATGTGCGGATAGATTGTTCTCCTAATACCCAACGCATTGCATCGCTGATGTTGCTTTTTCCACTTCCATTTGGGCCTACGACCGCCGTGATTCCATCATGAAAGGTTAAAACCGTCTTTTCCGGAAAAGACGGTTTTAA
>DHOF01000153.1:0-175 GCA_002411615.1 Ruminococcaceae bacterium UBA5397 | reverse complement strand
GATACCCTAAAGCGGCCAATTTTCTAATATTTTCATGATTTTGTCCGATTGCCTGGGAAATCTGTCGTTTTGGAACATAGAAAACAAATGAATCCTCTTTTTTTTTCTGCAGACTTCTGCAAAAATATCGATACCAGCGAAGGCTCTCACAGCGCTCTCGAAAAGCCGGATGATA
>DHOF01000101.1:1137-6526 GCA_002411615.1 Ruminococcaceae bacterium UBA5397 | reverse complement strand
AATCCCAATATTATTTATTATAACACGAATTTTTTCTGAAATTCAAGATGATATTGTGTAAAAATATTTTTGAATTGTTTCAGCCTTTTGCTTTGCCTCAATCAGATCCTGACGATCGCGAAAATTCTTCCGATAAACTTCAATAATTAAGTTTCCTTTATAGTTCTGGCGTTTGAGCTGTCTCATCAGCCGACCGTAATCTGTAATTCCCTGCCCTGGCAGCAAGCAATCTTTTCCGGGCTTATGGTCATTAAGGTGGATATGTACTAACTGTTCTCCCATCTGTGCACAGGTCTCAAATGGATCATGATTAGACCGCACTGCCTGTTTCAGATCAAGAACAAATGCGCAGTCTTCGTGCAGATAAGACCGCATGCGGTGTAAAAATTCCGGATTTTCGCTGCAAAACGCATTTACATTTTCCTGTGCAAGTGTCACTCCGTAAGTCTTTCCAAGTTCAAAAAGGCGGTGATACCGTTCGAAATAGATTTCTTCCGGAATATCTCCTGCACGCTCTTTTCTCTGTCCGTGCAGCACTAAAATCTCTGCGCCCAAAAACGCCGCCGCCTCAAAATACTGGCGATAAAATTCCATACTGTCTTCAAACCGACGCTCATAGGCCGAAAAAAGCAGGAAACTCTCATAGCCTGATGTAAACGGATGCAGACTTAAAATCTTCGCACCACGGCTTTCTGCCTGAATTTTAAGCTGGTCAAGATACGGATGGTGTAGCTCGGAAAACGTATTAACGAACACTTCAAAAAAACGAAAGCCACAATTCAGCAGCTTTTCAAATCCGTTTTCCAATGCTTCCGGATAAAAGCAAGCGGTCGAAATTCCGATTTGCACGCAATCATCTCCTATTAAATAATTATATCATCGCTCCACGTCTGCGTAAAGCGATTATCTTGATTTTAGAAAATTGTTTCTGTATAATAAGATGGTATATGATTTTTTGAAGGGAGATTTTTGAATGGGGCTGATGAGTGTAAGTGGACTGTCAAAATCATTTGGAGTTGAAACGGTTTTTCAAAATGTCTCCTTCGAAATTCAGCAAAATGATCGGATCGGTCTAGTGGGAGCAAACGGCAGCGGCAAAACGACGCTTTTAAAAGCACTGACTTTAGAGCAGCCTGCCGATGAGGGAACCGTTTCCAAAGCTAACCGCACACAAATTGGATACATGGAACAGCACGTTTGCCGTGATTTAGAGAAAAGCGCCTATGCAGAAGTTTTGACTGTGTTTTCCGATCTTCTGGAAATGGAACGGGATCTGGAAGAAATTGGGCATGCTATTGGCGCAGGCAGCCAGGACATGGATCGTCTAATTGAGCGTCAAAGTCTGCTCAATGACACCTTCCTCCGCCGAGGAGGATTAACCTGCCGTGCAAGAGCACGCAGTACTCTTCTTGGACTCGGTTTTACCGACGAACAAATGGGACAGCCGATCGGCGTTTTAAGCGGCGGTCAGCGTGCTAAGCTTCAGCTTGCAAAGCTTTTGCTAAGCTCTTCCAACTTGCTTCTTTTGGACGAGCCCACCAACCACCTTGATATCTCCAGTGTTGAATGGCTGGAAGACTTTCTTCGAAACTTTAGCGGTGCTTTTTTGGTGATTTCCCATGACCGATATTTTCTTGATAAGCTCTGCAACCGTACCTTTGAACTTTCCAATGGACATCTAACCTGTTATAAAGGCGGATATTCCTCTTATCTTTCGCAAAAAGAGCAAAACGATCTGACGGTAACAAGACGCTACGAAAATACGCAGCGGGAAATTCATCGTCTGGAGGGTGTCGTAAAACAGCAGCGTCAATGGAACCGAGAAAAGAATATCCGCACGGCTGAAAGCAAGTTAAAAGTAATCGATCGTCTGCAGGATTCCCTGGAAATTCCCGAAAGCGCTGCACAATCTTTGCACTTTCATTTTTTGATTAATCAGCGCAGCGGTGATGAAGTTCTAAAGACAAAAGACCTCTCTCTCACTTTCGGCGAAAAACCGCTTTTCGAAAATATTGACCTTGATATCCGCCGTGGGGAACGTGTCTTTTTACTTGGGCCAAATGGCTGCGGAAAAACCTCCCTGCTGAAAACATTGTTGGGACAGAATCAACAGGACTGCGGAACGATCATTTTCGGAAGCGGCGTTTCCGTCGGCTATTATGATCAATTACAGACCGGCCTTCACCCAGAAAAAAATGTTTTGGATGAAGTCTGGGATTCTTACCCCGGTCTTACGCAGACACAAGTTCGCAGTGCATTGGCTGTTTTCCTGTTTCAGGGAGATGATGTCTTTAAATCCGTTGCCACTCTTTCCGGCGGCGAACGCGCCCGGGTATTACTCTTAAAACTGATGCTCTCCCGCTCTAACTTTCTTCTTTTAGACGAGCCTACCAACCATCTCGACATTCCTTCCAGTGAAGCACTGGAAAATGCGCTGCTCGATTATGAGGGCACTCTCTTAATCGTTTCGCATGACCGTTATTTAATCAATAAACTTGCCGACCACATTTATGATTTAAGGCCGGACCGTGCTGTTCTTTATAAAGGAAATTATGAAGACTTTCTAGCAGAACAGAAAAATGAGCAGACAGTTTCCGGCGAACCGGATCTTTCCGCTTCTAAAAAAGAAAATTCCTATCAGCTTCGCAAAGAACAGCAGGCACATCTGCGAAAAATGAAAGCAGATTTAGGCCGAACAGAAAATCGGATTGACGAAATTGAGAATGAGCTTCAATCACTTAATGAACAACTGCAATCACCGGAAATCGTCAGCGATTATCAAGCAACGCTGGAATTGACACAAAAAATCAACGCGCTACAATCAGAGAACGAAGAATTAATGTCTTCATGGGAAACCCTCTCTAAAGAAGTCGATGTTGCAGAAAACAACGTAAAGCAATAAAAAAAGCTGTCGCTTAAAAAGCGGCAGCAGTTGTTTGTCACGTCCTTACGATTCTGTTCCAGTTTGCTCGAAATCTTTGATCTTCTGTGCAAAAAGCTTTTTTTCCTCTTCATTACACTTGTCAACTTCTACTGTAATCGGTTCACTGAGATCGAGGCTGAATACGCCCATAATGGATTTTGCATCGATTTTATACTTATCCGTACAGAGATTGACTTCAAATGGAAAACTGGACACAAACGAAACAAATTTTTTAACTTCATCAATATTTGACAGATGAATTTTAGTTGTATACATGTTCACCAAACTCCTTTCTTCATCTGAGCTTTTTTGAAATCTTCCCAATTCTAGCGCATCATTCCAAAAAATTCAAGAGAATTCTTTATAATTTCCTAACATTTTTGCAATTGCTTTTCAGAAAGTTGGACTATCTTATGAACATTACCGCAATCACACTGGGCTGTAAAGTAAATCAATATGAAACCGAAGCCATGCTCTCTATGGCAGAAAATTCCGGATTTACTGTCTGTGAAGGAGACTGTGCCGATATTATTCTGATCAACTCCTGTACTGTTACAGCCACCAGTGACCACAAAGTTCGTCAAACGCTTCATCGTGTGAGAAGAAAGAATCCCACTTCCGTTATTATTTTGACCGGCTGTATGCCGCAGGCATTTCCCCAAAAGGCTGCTGCACTCGATGACGCGGATATTATTCTCGGAAATTCCAACCGCGGTTCATTAATCCCCCACATTCACGATTTTTTGACACACCGTGAGCGGATCATTGACATCGAGCCTCATGGAACCTCCTTCGAATCTATGCAGGTAACAGAGTTTCACGAACATACACGTGCTTTTGTCAAAATAGAAGACGGCTGCAATCGTTTTTGTTCCTATTGTATTATTCCCTATGCGCGCGGGCGAGTTCGCTCCAAGCCGTTATCAGAATTAAAAGAAGAGCTCTCAGGGCTTGCAGAAAATGGGTATCGCGAAATTGTGCTCACGGGAATCAACCTGCCTGCTTATGGGCAGGACATCGGGGCAACTTTATGCGATGCTATCGAAACAGCCTGCGAAATCAGCAAAATTCACAGAGTCCGTTTGGGCTCTTTGGAACCGGAACAGTTAACTCCACCGGTAATCGCAAGGATGGCTACTCAAAAGAAGCTCTGTCCCCAATTTCATCTTTCTCTGCAAAGCGGCTGTGATAAAACTCTAAGCCGAATGAATCGTCATTACACAACAGATGAATATCGGGAGATTGTCAAGAACCTTCGTACGGCATTTAGGAATGCTGCGATCACCACCGATATTATGGTAGGATTTTCGGGAGAAACAGAAGAAGAATTTCAGCAAAGTCTCGCTTTTGAACAGGAAATTGCTTTTTCAAAAGTTCATGTATTTCCTTATTCCAGACGTCCTGGTACCCGCGCCTATGAAATGCCCGAACAAGTAAGCAATGCCGAAAAAGAGCGTCGCTCTGCAGCCATGATTGCAGCGGCACACAAAACACAGCAGGCTTTTCTAAAAGCGCAGGTAGGGCTGTGCGAAGAGGTTCTGTTCGAGTGTCCCTGCGCAAAGAATGTCTATGAAGGATACACTCCAAACTATACTTTGGTAAGAGCGGTAAGCAGCGACGATCTTTCCGGAAAGCTCTTGATGACAGAAATCCTAACTGCAGAATCCGGATTTTGTACCGGAAAAATTCGGATATGATTTAAAAATCTCATGCAAAAAGGGTGGTAGGCACTAAAGTTGACCTATCACCCTTTTTATTTTGCTTTTAAAAGAATTTCGTCCATAGATTTTCGTGGGCGCGGGTTTGGTGATTCTGCCGGATAGCCAATTGCAATGGAACAAACCAACTGCATAGATTCACAGCCAACCGACTGACAGATTTCTTTTTGTGTATAAACAGTATCTCTGATCCAGAGAGCGCCAAGTCCTAAATTGACAGCTTCCAAACAGATATGCTCTACTGCAGCCCCGATTGAAAGTAAATCTCCCGTCATCCAATGATCATCGTCATCTTCCCGGAAAACCAAAATAAACATAGGTGCTTCTTTGATCACACGAGCTGAATTTTTAGAACTGTTCGCATAGTTTGGAATCTCAATATCATTTTGCTCAAAAAGGTTCAGCATAATTTCGGCCACATGATCTTTCTGCTCCCCTTTTAATACCATAAACCTCCATGGCTGCCGGTTCTTAGCCGATTGGCACAGACGGGCACACTCTAGAATCTTTTCCGTTTTTTCGTTCTCTACATCGCGCGCTAAAAATCTGCGGATACTTCTTCTTTTCTGAATCACTGACTCCAATTCCATCAATCACACTCCCCCTTCTTTTTATTTTAAAGGTTGTTTTTTATTATATAAAGAACAGCAAAGGACTGTCAAAAGCCTTCTCTTGTCTTTTTATTTAGCAGCATCCTGCAAAACAAAAATTCTAATAGTCACATGATTAATCATGTGACTATTAGAAT
>DHOF01000101.1:503-984 GCA_002411615.1 Ruminococcaceae bacterium UBA5397 | reverse complement strand
ATTCTAATAGTCACATGATTAATCTTTTATTTTTCTCCAATTTTGCAGTTCAATAATGTTCCCCTCCGGATCTTTCGCATATACAAAGACTGCTTGTGTTCCATCCGGATAGTCTGCAGTAACAACCTCTCCAACAGCACTTCCACCAGCTTTTATAACTTCTTTTAGCGTTGCCTCTACGTCGTCCACCTCGAAGGCTATGTGCGCAATTCCCGGACGGTTAATTTCTGCAGGAATCGCTTTTTTTAAGGTGTCATAAGAAAATATTTCCAAAGTCGGATGCTCATTATTATAACCGGGTAAAAGAAGATGTTCGCCTGTAATATGGGCTTCGCTTAAACCGGTGAGTTTATCCAACCATTCCCCGCGAAGATCACGTGTTCCATTGATATTTTCACAATGAAATACCGTTTTATAAAAACCGATCAACCTATTTGCATCCTTTGCAATGATGTTAGTATGAACGTATCTAAACATTTTT
>DHOF01000101.1:0-335 GCA_002411615.1 Ruminococcaceae bacterium UBA5397 | reverse complement strand
GTATGAACGTATCTAAACATTTTTAACAGCTCCTTCATTTCTGCAAATTAATTTGAATTTAGTATAGCATAAAAAGTATCAGAATAAAATAAAGACTCCATCTGCAGGGGTTAACCCTTAACACATGGAGCCTTCTGGTTCAAGCTGTGGTATACAACTTTAAGGAGGCTGTTTTACTTCATCTTTTGCGCTTTATGCTGCATTTCTCTCTAGTAATGGAGATTTTATGCCCTTTGGGGGCATGATATCAGTCCCCTAAAAATGTAAAAAGATTTACTCATACCAAATCTTACTTTGACAAATAGGATTTGGTATGATATACTAATTAAGTTGAA
>DHOF01000104.1:16521-19702 GCA_002411615.1 Ruminococcaceae bacterium UBA5397 | reverse complement strand
AATGCCGCGGAGAAATTCCGAATGGCAAGATTACGCTGGTGATTGCAAGCCGTCCGGATGCGTACGCATTGTCCCGTGCGGAAAAAGCAGGAATTCCTACAAAAGTTTTAGTTAGAAAGACTTTTTCCAAGCAGGAAGAATATGATTGTGCACTAATTTCTCTTTTACAGGAAAATAAAATTGATCTGATTGTTTTGGCGGGCTTTATGACGATTATCAGCGAACGGGTAATCAAAGAATATAAAAATCGGATCATGAACATTCATCCGTCTTTGATCCCTTCTTTCTGCGGAGAAGGATATTTTGGACTTCATGTACATGAAGCGGCATTAAAGCGCGGTATTAAGGTAACAGGGGCTACTGTCCATCTAGTCAATGAAATTTGTGACGGGGGCCCGATCCTTTTGCAGAAAGCAGTAGAGGTTAAACAAAATGACACTCCTGAAACGCTTCAGCGCCGCGTGATGGAGCAGGCGGAATGGAAACTTTTACCGAAAGCAGTGGCACTTTTCTGTGCAGGAAAGATTCAGGTGATTGACGGAAAAGCCATTATTAAGGAGGATAACGAATGAAGCTTTGTGATTTATCGGAAGAGTTAAGTGTTTCCTCTTATCCGGGCCGCGGAATTATTTTAGGCCGCAGTGAGGATAACCGTTGTGCAGTGATTGCTTATTTTATTATGGGGCGCAGTGGAAACAGCCGGAACCGTGTTTTTGAATGGCAGGAAGACGGAATTCGTACAAAAGCATTTGATCCTGCAAAATTGGTCGATCCATCGCTGATTATTTATGCACCGGTTCGGGTGTTAAAAGGAAAAACGATCGTAACGAACGGCGATCAAACGGATACGGTTTATGATTTTTTGCAAAAAGGAAAAGACTTTGTTGAGGCATTGCATGCCCGTACTTTTGAACCCGACGGCCCGAATTTCACCCCGCGTGTCAGCGGTATTGTGTTGCCGAACGGGGATTTTCGTCTGTCTATTTTAAAGAGTGACCGCAATGACGAAACTACAACGCTCCGTTATTTTTACGATTATGAAAGTCCAAAAGCGGGAGAAGGACGGTATATTCATACCTATGTCGGAAATGGTAATCCACTCCCGAGTTTTGAGGGAGAACCGACTTTGGTGACGCTGCCGGGGAATCTGGATACGTTTACTGAAACAGTTTGGAATCATTTGGACTTCGATAATAAAGTTTCACTTTTTACTCGTTTTATTGATTTAAAAACGGGAAAAACCGAAAGTCGCATCTACAATAAAAACGGAAACACAAAGCTTTCAAAAGAAAGTATGACAAATTTAGAAACGGAGGAATCTTGTCATGCGTGAACTGGAACTAAAATATGGCTGTAATCCAAATCAGAAGCCTTCCAAGATTTTTATGAAAGAAGGGGAGCTGCCTGTTAAGGTGTTGAATGGACGCCCCGGATATATTAATTTTCTAGACGCACTGAATTCATGGCAGCTTGTCAAAGAATTAAAACAGGCAACAGGGCTTCCGGCAGCTGCATCTTTTAAGCATGTCAGTCCTGCCGGTGCAGCGGTCGCTGTCCCAATGAGCGAGACTCTAAAGAAGATTTATTTTGTAGATGATCTGGAGCTTTCTCCGATTGCCAGCGCTTATGCGATGGCGCGAGGAGCGGACCGCATGTCTTCTTATGGCGATTGGGCAGCACTTTCCGATGTTTGCGATGCACAGACGGCAACGCTTCTCAAGAGGGAAGTTTCCGACGGAATCATTGCACCGGGTTATACAAAAGAAGCACTGGAAATTTTAAAAACCAAGCGCAAGGGAAGTTACAATGTTGTAGAGATTGATCCCGAATATCAGCCTGCTCCAATCGAGCATAAAGATGTTTTCGGCGTCACTTTTGAGCAGGGAAGGAATAATTTTAAGATTGACGAAAGCCTTCTTCAAAATATCGTAACGAAAAATCAGGAACTGTCGGATGCAGCGAAACGGGATATGATGGTTGCTCTGATTACTCTTAAATATACGCAGAGTAATTCTGTTTGTTATGTAAAGGATGGTAAAACGATTGGAGTAGGGGCCGGACAGCAAAGTCGAATCCACTGTACCCGTCTTGCAGGAAATAAGGCGGATACCTGGTGGCTTCGTCAGAATCCGAAGGTGCTGGCACTTTCCTTTGTAGATGGAATCCGTCGTCCGGATCGTGACAATACGATCGACGTTTATATCAGTGATGAGTACGATGATGTTCTTCGCGACGGTGAATGGCAGCAGCGTTTTAAGACTCGTCCGGAGCCTTTTACTGCAGAAGAAAAGAAAGAATGGCTAAAAAAGCTCAGTGGAGTTACGTTAGGCAGTGACGCATTTTTCCCATTTGGTGATAATATTGAGCGCGCTCATAAATCCGGCGTTCAGTATGTGGCACAGCCCGGCGGATCTATCCGTGACGATCATGTTATCAGCACCTGTGATAAATACGGAATGGTGATGGCCTTTACCGGAATGCGCTTATTCCATCATTGATTGGCTTTTATGGAGGATAATTTTCTGATGAAAATTCTAGTAATCGGCGGCGGCGGCCGGGAACATGCCGTTGTGCGCAAACTGTTGGAAAGCCCGAAGGCAGAAAAGGTTTATTGTGCTCCGGGAAATGGCGGAATCGGCTGTGATGCTGAAAATGTAGATTTGTCTCCTGCGGATTTAGCAGGAGTTTCTAAATGGGCAAAAGACCATCAGATTGATCTCGTCTGCGTTACTCCGGACGATCCGCTTGCAGCCGGTATGGTCGATGTTTTGGAAAAAGCGGGAATCCCGGCGTTTGGCCCCAGTCAGAAAGCTGCACAGATTGAAGCAAGCAAAGTGTTCAGCAAAGGACTGATGAAAAAATACCGGATTCCCACAGCAGATTATCAGGTGTTTGATGATCCGCAGAAAGTTTTTGGCTTTATCAAAGAGCAAAATCGTTTTCCGGTTGTCATTAAAGCAGATGGTCTTGCATTAGGAAAAGGCGTTTTGATTTGTCAGAACCTTGAAGAGGCAAAAGACGGAATCAAGTCCATTATGGAAGATAAAATTTTTGGTGCTTCCGGAAACCGGGTCGTTGTAGAAGAGTTTTTGACAGGGCCGGAAGTCAGTGTTTTGGCCTTTACTGATGGGAAAACGCTGAAGCCGATGGTCAGCAGTAAAGATCATAAGCGTGCTTTGGA
>DHOF01000104.1:6766-16264 GCA_002411615.1 Ruminococcaceae bacterium UBA5397 | reverse complement strand
ATCTTCCTGCCTACACTGAAAGCAATGAATGAAGAGGGCAGACCATTTAAAGGATGCCTTTATTTTGGCTTAATGTTGACGCCGGACGGACCGAAAGTAATTGAATACAATTCTCGTTTTGGAGATCCGGAAACGCAGGTTGTGCTGCCTCGTCTAAAAACAGATTTGGTGGATATTTTTGAGGCAACCATTAATGGAACGCTGGATCAGATGGAAATCGAGTGGAAAGATGGCGCTGCAGCCTGTGTTGTGATGGCGAGCGGCGGATATCCGGGCAACTATGAAAAAGGGCTCGAAATTCATGGCCTTGACAGTAAGGGACAAGTTGAAGGTGCAACTGTTTACCACGCCGGAACCAAATGTCGGGACGGAAAATTTTATACCAACGGTGGGCGTGTGCTGGGAGTTACCTGCACTGGCGATACACTCGAAGAAGCCTTAAAAAAAGCGTATGCAGCAGTGGATAAAATTTCATGGAAAGGTGTTCAGTTTCGCCATGATATTGGTAAATTGCGTGACTGAGTAATTCTCCATCAATCTTAACGAAATTTTACTGACTGCCTTTTATTTGCACAAGAAAAAATCATGATAGAATCTTATTGATTTACGAAAGCTAACATCTCTTTTAAGTGATGTTAGCTTTCGTTTTTTACTAAAATTTTTTAGAAAGGGTTGACAGACATTTGTTGTATGCTATAATCATATCAAACATATAGAATTAATATGTAAATAAAAGGAGGGATCACCTAATGAAGGCCTTTAACTTAATGTGTAAAAACGAATGTTGTCGAATGTCATGTTTACGGGAATTTTATGGGGAAAATCACTGTGCGTTAATAGAAAACTCAACTCTTTTTTAACTGCGGATTTTTGGCCATGATTACTTAATTCCCGGGAATTGTAAAAAACAATTACCCGGATTTTTAATATCGTTTTGAAAGTTGGAAGGAGAAAAGAAACATGGAAATTAATTATTTAGCGCTGGGTGCTTTAGCGCTGACACTTGTCTTTTTTGGAGTTTTATATTTTTTGGATAAAAAGAAACATCTTGATTTTGGAATCCTTACCTTGTTAGGGACGGGTTTTGGAATTGTTGTCGGAATTCTATTTAAAGAGAACTATACATATGTCGAAATATTCGGTACCATTTATACACATGTAATTTCGGCGATGGTAGTTCCGCTGCTTCTTTTTAGTATTATTTCAAGCATTACAAATCTTGGAGATTCAATTCATCTAAAAAAGATTGGATTAAAGTCCGTTTTGTTTTTGCTGCTGAATACGTTAACAGCGAGTGTGATTACCCTGATTGCTGCGGTATCTTTAAAAATCGGCGCGGGTTTTGCTTATGAGACGGTTACGGATTATAAGGCAAAAGAAGTGCCAAATTTTCTTGATACGCTAGTTTCCCTTTTCCCACAGAACCTCGCTTCGCAGTGGAGCAGCGGCGCAGTGGTGCCGATTGTAGCTTTTGCAATTATCGTTGCGGTAGCATATAATCGTGCAGTAAAAACACAGGAGAATGTGAAACCGTTTAAAACATTTGTAGATGCGGGAAATAAAGTGATGGGGCAGGCAGTTAGCTGGATCATGGAGTTTACACCGTATGCAGTGCTTGCATTAATTGCACGGGCAGTTGGGAAGAGCAGTGTTACGGATTTATTGCCGCTTCTGGGAATTTTGGTACTTGCCTATGCCTTGTGCGCGGTGCAGCTCTTCGGAGTGGAAAGCCTTTTCATTCGCTTTGTTGCAAAATTAAATCCAATTTATTTCTTAAAAGGAATTACTCCGGCTGCTATAGTAGCCTTTACTTCTGAGAGCAGTATTGGAACCATCCCTGTTACGGTCCGTCAGCTAACGAAAAAATTGGGTGTCGATGAAGATGTGGCGTCCTTTACAGCCGGACTTGGTGCAAATCTCGGTATGCCGGGCTGCGCGGGAATTTGGCCGGTATTGCTGGCCGTTTTCAGCATTAATGTTCTGGGGATTTCTTATACACCGGTACAGTATGCTTTTCTAATTGTTCTTGCCTTAGTCGTATCCATTGGAACGGTTGGGGTACCGGGTACGGCAACAATTACCGCGACCGCTTTATTTGCGGCTGCTGGACTTCCCGTTGAAATGATTGTACTGCTTTCACCGATTTCTATGCTTGTAGATATGGCGAGAACTGCAACAAATGTAGTTGGTGCTGCGGAATCTGCAGTATTGGTGGCAAAAACAGAAGGACTGCTGCAGGAAGATGTTTATAATGGGACAAAGGAAAAAGAGGAACAGCATTCGATAGCTGCTTCCCAGAAAATATAAAAATAGTGATGAGAAATCGGCAAGATAGATGCAGTTTTGAAGATTCTCAGAAAAGAGTAATATAAAAAGAATGACCTCCACAGGTTTTAAAACCCATGGAGGTCATTCTCTTTTCATTGTCAGTAAAAATCAAACGCCTTCGGTTAAGGCACGGGACAGCCATGCGTCAGCAATATCCAAAGCAAGATATAATCCGTTTTTTTCACTGCTTTTTATAATTTGCTTACGTGTATGCACTGTCGGGTCGGTAGACATTAACTGAATAAACACCTTGTCTGCAATTTCCATATCCTGAACTTTCTTTTTGCTTTTAATTTCTAAACGGCAGACATAGGGATCCTTCATATCACCATAATAAAGGACGTCGCCGCTGCGGACAAGGGGCTTGCCCTTATAGGTCGGAAAATTCATTTCTTTTGTTTCTGCTTCGCTCATTCGCGTCCCTCCCTTTTTTATACATTAAGGTATGATTTAAGCAATACCTGTAATAATTCATCTCGGTCAATTCTGCGTATAAGACTCCGTGCGTTATTATGGGTGGTAATATAGGTAGGATCTTCCGAAAGAATGTAACCCACCAACTGGTTGATGGGATTGTATCCTTTCTCCTTCATTGCTGAGTAGACAGCAGTAAGGACCTGACGGATATCCTGTTCGCGATCAGACCCAATAGAAAAGGTCATCGTCTTATCCAACATGGAAAACACCTCCAATGAATTAAATGATACAACAAGCAATCCTTTTTTGCAAGGATAAAATCCGAAAAATTCGATATGTGGAGAGTTATTACCTAAAAACAGGAGGATTAAGTACGCAAAGTGGCACCAAATTTCTCAAGTTCGGCAATTACTTTCTTAATGGTGGAATTTACGCGCTCTTCTGTCAAGGTTTCGTCTGCAGAGCGAAGAATGATTCGGAAGGCAACACTCTTTTTGCCAAAAGCAATTTGTTCACCGCGGTAAACATCGAACAGCTCGATATGTTCCAGCAAATTGCCGGAACCTTTCTTGATTGCCTTTTCGAGGACAAGAACAGGAATATCAGCGTTGCAGATTAGTGCAAGGTCTCGAGAGACAGCGGGGAATTTCGGCAGCGGCTGATAAGTGATAGATTTTTCGCTGGCTTGATAGAGCATTTTAACATCCAGACTAAAGTTGTATGCACGCCCGCCCATACCGTAATTTTCCATTACATTCGGGTGAAGTTCACCAATTACGCCGAGGCGTTTGCCATCAATGCTTAAAACAGCGCAGCGGCCGGGATGATAGCTGTATTCTTCTTTAGAAGCTTTGATGTCCCAGTCGTATACTCCGAGTCGGGAGAGCAGACCTTCCAGAATTCCTTTGCAGGAGAAGAAGTCATAATTTTCCCCATACATGCCGCAGATCAAGGTGGCTTTTTCGATAGGCAGTTCATTTTCTGTTGTAGGAATGTATTCGCTGGCCATTTCGAAGAGGCAGGCACTGTCATTGCGATTGTTGTAATTGCGTGCCAGAGTCTCCATCATACTGGGAAGTGCTACGGTACGCATAATGCTGGTGTCTTCTCCCAGCGGATTGGAAATCGTGATGGATTTGCGAAGAGAATCATTTTTTGGCATCAAGATTTTATCGTAATATTTAGGCGAAATAAAAGAATAGGTCATAATTTCGCTGGCACCGAGCGCAAGCATGGTGTTGGAAATCTTTTGCTGGAATTTCTGTTCCAGCGTATATTTTCCCTGTGCGCCGCCGGGAAGTGCGGCTCCCGGAATTTTATTATATCCGTAAAATCTTGCAATCTCTTCGGCAATGTCCGCTTTGTGCTGCAGATCCGGGCGGAAAGAGGGAACAATGATTGTATCATCGTCAAATTTGCATTCCAGCTTTTTCAGAATGCTCTTCATCATTTCTTTTGAAATATCAGTGTCAAGAAAACGGTTGATCCAATCAACTTCCAAAGGGATACGGCGCGGCTCATGATCGGAACAGTCGTCTACAATCATTCCGTCCATGATATCTCCGGCATCTAAGAGTTCTACGAGTTCACAGGCACGCTGTAAAGCCGGGAGACAGTTTTGAGGATCGAGGCCTTTTTCATAGCGGGCAGAAGCATCTGTGCGCATTCCTTGATCGCGCGCAGTGGTACGCACGGAAGCACCGTTAAAACAGGCGGATTCAAAAACGACCGTGTTGGTGTCTTCCATAATACCGCTGTATTCGCCGCCCATCACACCGGCAATCGCAATTGGCTTTTCGCTGTCGGCAATGATCAGCTGGTTTTCGGTCAGAGTGTGTTCCACGTCATCCAGCGTTGTAATCTTTTCTCCGGCTTTTGCACGGCGGATATGAATCTTTCCGTCTTTTACGAAGCGCAAATCAAATGCGTGCATGGGCTGGCCATATTCCATCATGACATAGTTTGTAATATCCACAATGTTATTAATTGGTCGTATTCCCATTGCACGCAGACGTTCCCGCATCCAGAGCGGGCTGGGCGCCACCCGCACATTCTTGACAATTCGGTTGGAATAGAGGGAGCAGAGGTCCGGTGCTTCAATTTTTGCGTCTAAAAGTCCTCTGCAGTCTCCAGCGCCTGCTTTTACAATCGGCTTATGCTTTTTAAGCGGCAGATTAAAAGTGGCGGCAGCTTCCCGCGCAAGTCCGATCATCGAGAAACAATCCGGACGATTGTTGGTAATTTCAAATTCGACAATGGTATCATTAAAATTGAGCGCTTCCTGAATCGGCATGCCAAGCTCTAGTTTACAGTCGTCTTCCTCTGTAAGAACCATGATCCCATCCTCGATGGCGTGCGGAAAATCATGAACAGTGAGTCCTAATTCGCCGACAGAGCAAAGCATTCCATTTGATTCAACACCGCGCAGCTTGCCTTTTTTAATTTTCTTTCCGCCGGGGAGAAGACTATTATGAAGCGCTGCCGGGACGAAATCTCCCTTTTTTAGATTCTGTGCACCAGTTACAATTTGAATCGGTGCATCGGAACCAACATCGACTTGTGTAATCCAAAGATGATCGCTGTCTGGGTGATGTTCTAAAGAGAGGACTTTTCCTACGACAACGTTTTGGATATCTTCTCCTTCTGTTTCCCAGCTTTCTACTTTACTTCCGCTGAGGGTCATTGCCTCGGTGAAGTCTCGAAGCTTCATTTTTGGAAGATCTACGAATTCCTGAAGCCATCTCATTGATAAATTCATATGCTTTAACCACGCTTTCTATCCTAAGTTGATCAACCGAATTGTTTTAAGAATCGTACGTCGTTTTCATAGAACAGGCGCATATCATCGATTTGGTAGCGGCGCATAACAACACGCTCCAATCCCATTCCGAGAGCAAATCCGGTGTAAACTTCCGGGTCGATGCCGCAGTTCGCCAGAACTTTCGGATGGACCATGCCGCAGCCCAGAATTTCAATCCAGCCTTCCCCTTTGCAGAGGCGGCAGCCTTCACCGTGGCAGTGAAAGCACTGTACATCCACTTCAGCGGAGGGTTCCGTAAAGGGGAAATGGTGAGGACGAAAACGAACGACGCTGTCTTCTCCGTAAAGGCGCTTTACGAAGGTCTCAAGGGTTCCCTTCAGGTGGGCAAAAGTGATGCCCTTATCAACGACCAGTCCTTCGATCTGGTGAAAGATAGGGGAATGAGTGGCATCTACTGCATCACTGCGATAGACACGGCCAGGGCTGATAATACGGATAGGAGGCTTTTGCTTTTCCATTACCCGTACCTGTACTGGGCTTGTCTGTGTGCGCAGCAGAATATTTTCGTTGATATAAAAAGTATCCTGTGTATCGCGAGCCGGGTGATTTTTAGGAATATTGAGTGCTTCAAAGTTATAGTAGTCGGTTTCCACTTCGGGGCCGTCTACAATATCAAACCCCATGCCGACGAAAATCTCTTTAATCTCATCAAGGCCAATGGAAAGCGGGTGTTTGGCACCGAGTTGCTGATATTTTCCGGGCATTGTCACATCGATTGCTTCATGTTCCAGACGGTGAGTAAGCTCTTGTTTCTTTAATTCTGTAGAACGTTCCTGTAATTCTGATTCGATAAAAGAACGAATCTCGTTTGCTTTCTGCCCAACTGCAGGACGCTCTTCGGCAGAAAGCTTTCCCATCTGTTTCAGAATTGCGGTGAGTTCTCCTTTTTTGCCAAGGTATTTTACGCGCAGATCATCTAACGGTTTTTGCTCATTGACTCCTTTGAGGTCATCCGATACCTTTTGGCGGATTGCCTCTAAATCCTCTTTGATCATCTATAACATCCTTTCTCGAGGCTGGAACCGGAAAAATAAAAAGCCTTCATCCCCCAATAGAGGGACGAAGGCAAAACTTTCGTGGTACCACCCTGATTCTGTACTCTGACGACCGATAACGGGGTCTGCCGTTCTGCGCCTACTTCATTTTATAAATGGTTCTGCGCAGCCACTCCAAAGGGAAACTTTGCGAACTTTGCCGGTAAATGCGTTCTCAGCCGGGTGACGCATTCTCTCTTTACGGGCATTTTAAGGCCGCTACTTTACTTTTTCATTGTGTTTGTTTTTATTCAATTTATGAACTATTTAACTATATCACGCACCTTTTTTATTTGCAAGCACTTAAAAGCATTTTTAGAGAAACTTTTTCGTAAATTCCTTTATTTGTAAACAAAATCGAGGTGTGATAAAATAGAAAAAAGTGTTTTGGGAGGATTGCTTTATGGATGCAGTTGGAATTGATCTCTGCGAGATTTCACGGATTAAAGAATCGATGAAACGGGAAAGCTTTTGTCGTAGAATTCTTGGACAAAGAGAATTTCTGGAACTCCAGAAGCGTGGATTTCCACCCCAGAGCGTTGCGGCTTCTTTTAGTGCGAAAGAAGCGTTTTCTAAAGCGATTGGGACTGGGCTCCACGGATTTTCTCTTTGCGAAGTAGAGCTGCTGCATCGGGAAAATGGTGCTCCATATCTGCACTTTTCTGGGAAAGCGGCCCGGTTGGCTTTTGGAAAAGAATTTATGGTCAGCGTTAGCCATACGGATACTTTGGTAACGGTGATCGTCATCGGAAAGGGGAGTTCAAATGGAACTGATCTCGGAAAAATTCGCCCGTTCGATTTTAAAGCCCAGAGCACAGAATGCCAATAAAGGAAGTTTCGGAAGACTCCTTTGTATTTGCGGCAGTTATGGAATGGCGGGAGCCGCTGTCCTTTGCGGAGGCGGAGCATTGAGATGCGGAACCGGTTTGGTGGATATGGCGGTGCCGAAATCTATTTATCCGATCGTTGCATCCAGGCTTTTAGAACCAATTTATACGGTTTATCAAAAAGAGGACTTTTCTCTGGTCGAATCCGCGTTAAAAAGGGCAACTGCTTGTGTGATGGGGTGCGGATTTTCAACGGAATATCCCGATCGGGTTCGGGATATTTTAAAGCATTGTCAAGTGCCGCTCCTCCTGGATGCTGATGGATTAAACTGTATTGCAGAAGAGGCCGACAGAATTTTGCCTTCTGTTAAAACGCCGCTTATTTTAACACCTCACCCGGGAGAAATGGCAAGACTGACCGGGAAAACTGTTTCAGAAGTGCAGAAAAACCGAGCGGAAGTTGCAGCCTGCTGTTCTAAAAAATGGAATGCAGTGGTCGTTTTAAAAGGGGCTGGGACGATTGTTGCTTCTCCCAATGGACAAGTCCTTCAAAATCCAACAGGAAATCCCGGTATGGCCAAAGGCGGAAGCGGAGATCTCCTTTCCGGTATGATCGGGGCGTTTCTTGCACAGGGAGCGGAACCTTTTGCGGCGGCTTCGGCAGGCGTTTATTTTCATGGACTTGCCGGAGACTTTGCTGCAAAAAAGTTTTCTCAAACCGCGATGCTTCCGCATGATCTTTTAAAAGAATTGCCGGCGATTTTCCTTTAAAGACTATTATTTGGACAAATTTTATCTTTTTGTTTCAATCTTTTTCATTCTACACGGATCATTCTGATTATGCATAGGATAGAGCAGCAAAATTCGGTGAATAAATCCGGATTAGTTTGCCAATGCTATCAAAGGAAAATCCTTTATGCGGAGTGTGAATAGATTTATGAATGTCAGACGGGGAGATATTTTTTACGCAGATCTGAGTCCTGTCGTCGGATCAGAGCAGGGCGGAGTCAGACCTGTATTGATTGTTCAAAACGATGTCGGAAACCGTTTTAGTCCAACTGTAATTGCAGCAGCAATTACAAGTCAAAAAGGAAAAGCAAATCTTCCGACGCATATTTATCTGGATGCCGGAGATACCGGTTTGTCAAAAGACAGTGTGGTCCTTTTGGAACAAGTCCGCACTCTTGATAAGCACCGATTAAAAGAAAGAATGGGGCGCCTTGATCAACAGAGTATGAATCAGGTGGATCAGGCGATTTCCGTTAGTCTTGGAATCGGAGCACGCAGCAGGGCAACTACATAAATAGCCCTGCCAAACAAGAAGAAACTATATTTAATTTTTTGCCTTTTAGTGTTATAAAGAGAAAAGAAAATAGCCATAGAAAAGGGGATTCGAGACGGATTAAAATCCGTTTCGAATCCCTTCTCTTTTTGACAGGTTTTTCCTAAGAACTTGTGTCATACTCCAAATAAGAGGTGAGAAATTCGTGCAGGTGATTTATGTGGATGTTCTTCTGGGAACAAATCTATTTGTGGATTTTTGCCTTTTGCTTTTAAATGCGAAATTTCTGCATTTGGAACCGAAAAAAGGGAGACTGATTTTGGGAGCGTCGGTGGGGGCGGTGGGGTCTCTGATTGTACTTGTTCCCGCGATGGAAACATGGGTTAGTTTTATTTATCAGCTGCTTTTGGCGGCAATTATTACATATTGTACGTTTGGCTTTTGTGGAAGAGCTTTATTTTTAAGACAACTGCTTTCCTTTTATGTAATGAGTTTTGCTTTTGCAGGAATTATGCTAGTCCTTTGGTATTTCTTGGCGCCGAAAGGTCTTTTTATTAAAAACAATGTAGTGTATTTTGATGTGCCTCCCGTTTTATTTATTGCATTGGTCGGCGTTTGTTATTTTACAATGCGGATTTTCCACAGAATTACCGGCAGAGGGGCTGTCTCCAATATAGATGGAACATTAGAACTTTCCTTTGATGGAGAAAAAAGAAAACTGCGGTGCAAAGTAGATACTGGATGTGCCTTAAAAGAACCATTTTCAGGATTGCCGGTGATTGTTGCCGA
>DHOF01000104.1:6318-6559 GCA_002411615.1 Ruminococcaceae bacterium UBA5397 | reverse complement strand
GCTTTGCCGCAGCTTCCGAAAACGCCGCCGCGCCCGGTCCCTTTTTCGAGCGTTGGAGGAGATGGTCTTATGCGGGCGTGGAAACCCAGCAATGCGCAGATCCTAATTGGAGAAAAAGAAAAGAAATTAGGTCCCTGTTATGTGGCCGTGTCAGACAGCAAACTTTCCGGCGGTGATTACGAAGCGCTGATACCGCCGGAATTATTAGATGATTTTATGTAAGAAAGAGGAGAACAAGATG
>DHOF01000104.1:0-6022 GCA_002411615.1 Ruminococcaceae bacterium UBA5397 | reverse complement strand
CCGCTTTCGAAAGCGGAAGAAGCAAAAGTGATGCAGGACATTATGGATGAAAAGCCAAATGCAAGGGAACCGCTTATTACACATAATCTTCGGCTCGTTGTTTATATTGCAAAAAAGTTTGAATCGCCCAACGCAAATGTGGAAGATTTGATCTCGATTGGGACAATCGGACTGATCAAAGCGGTCAATACGTTTTGTCCAGAGAGAAAAATCAAACTTGCGACATATGCTTCCCGGTGTATTGAAAACGAAATTTTGATGTATCTGCGAAAGTCCAGTCAGTTGAGATGCGAAGTTTCTATTGATGATCCGCTCAATGTTGATTGGGATGGCAATGAGCTTTTGCTTTCCGACATTCTGGGAAGCGAAAGTGATTTGGTTTCCGGAGGAGTCGAACAAGAGGCGGAAAAAAGGATGCTCCTTTCGGCGGTACAGGGATTGGTTCCGCGGGAACGTGAAATCATGGAGCTGCGTTTTGGCCTCAATCACCATAGAGAACATACGCAAAAACAGGTGGCCGATGCACTGGGAATTTCACAGTCATATATTTCGAGATTGGAAAAAAAGATCATTCAACGACTGAGAAAAAACTTAGAAAAAGTTGGATAGAAATAAAAGCGGCTGTTTTCGAAAAGTATATCGAAAACAGCCGCTCGTATTTTTACAAAAAGTTTTAGAGAATATCATTTTTAGAAAAATTGGTTTCATAGTATTGGATTAATTCGGACTTTGTATTAGCACATTGACCGTTAATGACGGCTTCCAACAAAAAGCGAAGGATCTTTCCAACAAGTGGTCCAGAGGAAACTCCAGCTTTTAAAAGATCATTACCGTTTACTGCTAACTGTTTTAAAGAAAAGCAATTTCCTTCTGCAATGATTTTTTGTGCGTGTGTTTCAATACGCTCTAATTCCTCCAAGCGGCTGAAATAGACTGGATTTTGCCCGGCAGTATCGCCGCGCTTTAAATCTAGAATCAAAAAGAAAAGCGGTTCCCCAAGCTTTTGCAGACGACGGCGAATCAGATGCTCGTCGTTGGTATAGAGAATGTCATGGTAATGTACGGCGGAGACAATCATTTCGGAAAACTTTTTTGGGCAGCGCAGACGGCGTAAAATCGCTTCGGATAAATGGATGCCGGCTTTTCCATGGCCATGAAAATGATCGATCCCATTTTTATCGGTTGTGCGGCAGGCGGGCTTTCCGATATCGTGGAGCAGGATGGCTAAACGCCGATCCGGGGTAGCTGGAACATTTTCGAGAGCTTTTAGAGTATGGTGCCAGACATCATAAATATGATAAGGATTATTTTGCGGGCATTTCGTTTCCGGCAAAAGTTCCGGAAGAAAGACAAAAAACACATCTTGATATTCGTCCAAAATTCGTGCGGCACCCGTACCGCAAAGAAGACGGAGGAGTTCAGAGCAAATTCGTTCCATGGCAATTGATTTTAAAAGCCACCGGTTTTGATGAATGCTTTGTGCAGTTTTCGGCTCGATAAAAAAGTCAAGAGTTGAAGCAAAGCGCAGCGCTCTTAAAATTCGAAGGCCGTCTTCTTGAAACCGGTCATCGGGGTTTCCGACGCAGCGAATAATTTTAGAAGATAAATCTTTTTGTCCGCCAAAAGGATCGGTAAGAGTTCCGTCCCATGCCATAGCATTGATGGTAAAATCCCGTCGCTTTAAATCTTCAGTCAGGCTTCGGGTAAAAAGGACAGTATCAGGCCTTCGATGATCGGAATAATTTCCGTCGATGCGATAGGTGGTGACTTCTGCAGACAGATTGTCTGCAAACACGGTAATGGTTCCGTGCTGAATTCCAGTTTCCCGGCAATAAAATTCTTTTGAAAGAGCTGCCTCTGCTTGCTTTGGCAGGGCAGAGGTGGTGATATCCCAGTCATGGGGCTCTTTTTGGAGCAAAAGATCCCTCAGACAGCCTCCGACCAAACAGGCTTCAAATCCAGCGCTTTGTAAAGAAGTACAAATCTTTTTGATTTCTTCCGGAATCAAAAAATCCATTGATGTTCACTCCTTTTAAAGGAATAAATTTAGTATAGCAGGTTCATTTTAGGGAAGCAAGAACTCTTGATCCCTGTTAATTTTCATGATAAATTTGACTCTTTTTCGCAAAAATGAGGAAAAAATCTGTTTTTTAGATTTATTAACAAATGAGTCTGGGATTTTTAAAGATACATGATATAATAAATACAATAAAGTATATAAAAAGTGAGTAGGGAAATTTTGGGAAAAAATAAATCTATAGAAAAAAATTCTTCGACGGCTGATCTGAACCGTTATTTATTTAATCGCCGTACTTTGATTGCACTGATTTTGCCTTTAGTGGCGGAGCAGCTTCTGACAATCATGGAAGGGCTTGCAGATTCAATCATGATTGCAAGTGTAGGGGAGGCGGCTGTTTCGGGCGTCTCTCTGGTAGATAGTATTATGGTCCTTGTAAGCTTGATCTTTTCTGCGATGGCGGCCGGAGGCGCCGTTGTTGCCGGACAATATCTCGGTCAGAAAAACACAGAAAGAGCAGATGAATCCGCGCGGCAGCTGATGTGGGTTATGCTGGCTTTATCGATTATCGTAACGGCACTTCTGTATTTGTGCAGATGGTTTATTCTTCATGTAGTGTTTGGTCAAATCGATGAGAACGTCATGTATAATGCGGATGTCTATTTGATAATTGTAGCAGCTTCTGTGCCGTTTATTGCTCTTTATAACGGTGGTGCAGCAATTTTTCGTGCGATGGGCGATTCAAAAACATCTATGCATGTTTCACTTCTTATGAATATCATCAACGTGGTTGGAAACGCGCTTTTGATTTTCGAGTTTCACCGCGGTACCGAGGGCGTCGCAATTCCAACCTTGGTTTCACGTATGGTTGCGGCGTTTTTAATGCTCTTTTTGCTGAGAAAGTCCGGCAGAACGATTTCGATACCTACCGATTCTCCTTATCGTCCGGATTGGAAGATCATTAAAAATATTCTTCGGATTGGAATTCCAAATGGGCTTGAAAATGGAATGTTCCAGCTTGGAAAAATTATTATTTTAAGTTTGGTTTCCACTTTCGGAACTTATTCTATTGCGGCCAACGCAGTGGGAAATACCATTGGAAACTTTCAGACAATGTCGGGAACGGCCATGTCCCTTGCCGTTGTTACTGTGATTTCCCAGTGTATGGGAGCGGGCGATGTAAAACAGGCACGTTATTATGTGAAGAAACTAATGAAGATCACATACCTTTTCATGGACGTTTTCGGAGTTTTGATTTTATTAGGACTTCCTTTCGTTATGAGAGTTTATGGACTTTCAGAGGAAGCCACGAATGCAGCAACGCTTCTTTTAACGATTCACGGTGTTTCTGCAATGCTGATCTGGCCCTTGTCATTTACGCTTCCCAATGTTTTTCGTGCTGCGGGAGATGTAAAATTTAGTATGATCGTTTCGACAGCCTCTATGTGGATCTTCAGAATCCTCTTTAGCTATGTATTTGGGCAGTATCTTGGATTTGGCGTAGTCGGCGTATGGGCAGCGATGATTGTGGACTGGATCTGCCGTATTTGCTTTTTTGTTCCGCACTATTTTCGTGGAAAATGGACTTCTTATAAGGCGGTTTGAGCGTTTTGAGCTTTTTATTATTATGAAAAATTGAGATTAAAAGCTTAACTGAATATTCGGGATCAGAAATGAGCATCCTTTTTTTAAACAAATGTTTAGGAGGATGCCCATCATGGCTTCAGCAAAAGTTGAAATCTGTGGGGTCAATACAGCAAAATTACAGGTGCTTACCGAAAAACAAAAGATAGAGCTTTTAAAAAAGATGAAAGCGGGCGACCCTAATGCCCGTGAAGAATTGATCAAGGGAAATCTGCGGCTTGTTCTCAGTGTGATTCAGAGATTTACGAACCGTGGGGAAAATCCGGATGACTTGTTTCAGGTCGGGTGTATTGGATTAATGAAGGCGATCGATCATTTTGATATTAATCAAGGGGTTCGCTTTTCCACTTATGGAGTACCGATGATCGTGGGAGAAATCCGCCGTTATCTGCGGGATAATAATGCGATTCGGGTTTCCCGTTCTCTGCGTGATACTGCCTATAAAGCAATGCAGGCAAAAGAACGCATGACCGCTTCTCTCTCCAGAGAACCAACGATAGACGAACTGAGCAAAGAATTGGATCGCCCACGGGAAGAGGTCGTTTTGGCACTTGGCTCTGTTGTGGAACCAGTTTCTCTTTATGAGCCGGTATTTTCTGACGGCGGCGATACGATCTATGTAATGGATCAAGTGGGAGATCATAATGATGACAACAACTGGCTGGACGAAATTGCGCTAAAACAGGCACTTCTTGATTTAAATAAACGAGAAAAGAAAATCCTTGCACTGCGTTTCTTTAAAGGAAAGACGCAGATGGAGGTTGCGCAGGAAATTGGAATTTCTCAGGCACAGGTATCACGTTTGGAAAAAGCTGCTCTAGGAAAAATCAAAAAAAATTTATGAAAATTAGAAAACTTCAAAAAATGCTCACATTTTATTGATATGATTTTTCCATATTATTTTAAAAGAAAAGGGTTGAATCCCGTTTATGGAAAATAATCACCACTATCGGTATGATCAGCACAAGCACCGAAAGCGGATTCCGGTACTGATTGCAGTTGCTTGCTGCTGTATCGGAATCCTTTTTGCATGCTTGAAATTTGGAGCTTTTTATCTGGGAAAATCAGTAGAAGCTTCAGCCTCGAAAGGGGAGGTACTTTCAGAAGAATCCTCAGAAACACCTTCAGAAGAAGCGGGAGCAGATGACTTTTCCCCGGGAAATATTTCCTGGGAAAAAGATGAAAATGGGGTGCATCTGGATGTTCCATATCTGGACCAAGATGATTTGCTGCCATCCGGCTGTGAGTTGGTCAGTTCTTTGATGCTGCTGGAGTATTATCATTACTCTTATACAGTAGATGATATCATTGACAATCTTGATATGGGGAATCTCTCGGAAATTGATGACCCAAATTATGATTATGCCGGACCGAGCCCGGAGGAATGTTTTGTGGGGAATCCTTTGAATGGAGATGGGTTCGGGTGTTTCCCGCCGGTGATCCAAAAAATGATGAATCGGATTTTAAAGGGCGGACAACAAGCAGTCGATACCAGTGGAGAAAGCCTTGATGATCTCGCAAAACAATATCTGGATCAGGGAAAACCGGTCTTGGTTTGGACAACCATATTATGGGGTACTGCATATCCATCTGATACTTGGCTTTTGACAAAGCCTGGTGTCTATTCGATCCCGGAAGAAGATGTTTCTTCCAGTCTGATCACGAATCAGACTTATACATGGCCTGCCAATGAGCATTGCGTAGTCTTTGTTGGTTATGATGAAGACAATTTTTATTTTAATGATCCGTATGCGGACAGCGGAACGGTTGCCTATTCTAAAGAACAGGCGAATCAGTGCTACGAAACAATGGGATATCGCAGCCTTGCAGTGGAATAAAGACATGCCCCCTGCACATAGATTTGGTGTACAGGGGGTGTTTTTATGACCTGCCGTGTTTTCGATATGCGGAGAAAAGAAGTAATCAATATTCGCAATGGGATGAGACTTGGATGTGTGAATGATGTGGAAATCGATACGGAGACAGCAAATATCCTTTCCTTAGTAGTATATGGGCGTTTGCGCTTTTTCGGCATTTTCGGAAGAGAAGAGGATCAGATCATTCCATGGAATAAAATCAAAGTGATCGGCAGCGATACGATTTTAGTGGATTGTGACCTGCCGGTGCTGCCGGAGCGTCGGTCTTTGTTTTCACATAAAAGAAAAGAAACAGGGAAAAAAAGCTTGTACTGAAGACTTTGCTGTGATATAATACTTTAGCGCGAATCTGCGCAATTATCAAAAAACGCACGCCGTGCCTGTGACGAACTGGTGCCCAATTTTGGGTTCTGCGTCACGCAAAAGGGCCGGCGGTGGAAAAACCAAGGAGGAAAAAAGAATGTCAGTCGTATCTATGAAACAA
>DHOF01000082.1:16613-27395 GCA_002411615.1 Ruminococcaceae bacterium UBA5397 | reverse complement strand
GCTTTGGACTACGAAATGCATCAGCGCTTATGGAAATTGCCCGCATATCGTAAGAGTCATTTAATTTTTACTTATGTTAGTAAACCCATTGAAGTGGATACACATGTTGTGATTACTGCGGCGCTTAGCCAGAATAAATTGGTAGCAGTGCCTCGCTGTATTGAGAATCATGAAATGGAATTTTATGAAATCCGTTCATTTGATGATCTTGCACCGGGGAATTTTGGGGTTTTGGAACCGATCCCGGAAAAATGCCGTAAAATTACAGACTTTTCGCAGGGGCTTTGTATTGTTCCTGGATTCAGCTTTGACTCGAATGGATTTCGGCTTGGCTATGGAAAAGGCTATTATGATCGTTTTTTGATGAAATTTGCGGGGGATACGGTAGGGCTGTGCTATAGTGCCTGTGTACAGTGGAATCTGCCGCATGGATATTATGACCGACCGGTCGATGTGCTGGTCACAGAAAAATATATCAGGCGCATATCACATGAAAAGTTTGCTGGAGGTAAGGCATGAACGACGAAAAAGAGAAACAGCAGAAGGATGATGAGTCTCTGAATAGTTTCAGCGGAGATGCAGCCGTCCGTGCAGAAGCGGCCAGAGAGGCCAGCGAAGAAAAACGGTCTAAACAAGCACATAAAAGACGAAATCATCAGAAGCGGAAGGAAAATCGTCGATTTTTCCGTTTGATCTGGTGGGCTATGATTATCATTGTCAGTGCGGTTGTTGCAAAATATATGCTGACAGGAATGAATGATCTTCTTGCAATCGGAAGAAGTTCAGCAACTGTGACGATTGAAATCCCTGAATCTGTGACGGAAAAAGAAGTTTCTATGTCGCAGGATAATACCCAGAGCCTATCTTTTCAGCAACTTTCTGCTGCAAAACAGAGTAATCAGGAAGTGACCCGCCAAATTGCTCAAATTTTGCAGAAAGCGGGTGTAATTAACGAACCGGATTTCTTCTGTTTATATTCGAAAATAAGAAAGGCTGACGGTGGTTACCGCAACGGCTCTTTTGAAGTAAAGACAGATTTGGATTATGAGGGAATCATTAACACAATTCAGTCTACGGTAAACCGAAAGGATATCGTAAAAGTAACGGTTCCAGAAGGACTCAACGCAATGGAATTGGGAACTTTATTGGAACAGAATGGAATCTGCAAGCAAGAAGATTTTCTTAAAGAGCTAAATACCGATGCTTTTGACTCCAGCTACACAATGATCGATGCTCTAAATGGGGTTTCTGGAAAATATTATAAGCTGGAAGGTTATCTTTTCCCGGATACCTATCAATTCTATCAAAATGAAGATGTTCAGAACGTTGTGCAAAAGATGCTGCAGAATGCAAACAGCCAATTTACTCAACAGCTGCAGGATGATGCGAAAAATCAGGGATATACATGGGACCAGATTATTACACTGGCTTCTATTATTCAGGCGGAATCGGCGAATGAAGAGGATATGTACAATGTTTCTTCGATTCTCCACAACCGTTTAAATTCCGGAAAATCGCTGGATATCTATACACTGGATTGCGATTCGACTAAATATTATCCATACCGTACAAAAGATGATATTCCAGAGAATGAGCGGGATACCTATCTGAGCAATTACAACACTTATCAGCTGCGGGGACTGCCTGCAGGCGCTGTGTGTAATCCGGGGCTGAAAGCGATTCAAGCTGCTTTACATCCGAATAATACCTCTTATTATTACTTCTGCCATAACCAAACAACAGGACAAGCCTATTATGCCTCCACTTATGCAGAGCATCAGGCAAATCTCCGGACCGCGGGGCTGCTCTAATGAAGAAAAGTCCGGAACTCCTTTCTCCTGCAGGAGATTTTGAAAGTTTGCAGGAAGCAGTTCGTTATGGGGCGAATGCCGTTTATCTTGCTGGAAAAGAATTTGGGATGCGCGCGGCATCTAAAAATTTTGGGGACGAAGAACTAATAGAAGCAGTTCGGTTTGCACATGCACACGGGGTTAAAGTTTATCTTACCTGCAATACGATTCCAAGAAATGAGGAACTCAAACGGATTCCCGAATTCCTTGAGAAGGCGCAGGATGCAGGTGTTGATGCTTTTATCATGACAGATTTTGGTGTGATGGAAATGGCAAAGAAATACGCACCGAAAGTTGCACTGCATATTTCTACACAGGCCGGAGTTGCAAATTACGCAACTGCAAATGCCTTTTATCATCTGGGAGCTTCAAGAGTGGTGCTTGCTCGTGAACTTTCCATTCCAGAGATTGCAGAAATTCGAGCAAATATTCCGGAAGACCTTGAAATTGAGTGCTTCGTACATGGCGCTATGTGTGTTTCTTTTTCAGGAAGATGCCTCCTTTCGAACTATTTGACTGGGAGAGACGCTAACCGAGGGGCTTGCGCACAGCCATGTCGTTGGAAATACGCTTTGTGTGAAGAAACGCGGCCGGGAAAATATTTTCCGATTGAGGAAGATAAAGATGGAACGTATCTGCTGAATTCTAAGGATATGTGTATGATCGACTCTCTTCCACAGCTCTTGGAGGCTGGTGTTACCAGCCTGAAAATAGAAGGACGGGCAAAGTCTCCTTATTATGTAGCGGCTGTTACAAATGCGTATCGGCGTGCTTTAGAAGATGCCGTGAATGGAGTCCCATTGACTGCGTGGGCGGAAGAAGAACTTCATAAAATTAGTCATCGAGAGTATTCTCACGGTTTTTACTTGGGGCAGGAGCCTGGACAGACTTTGGAAAGCAGCGGGTACGTCCGTGAATATGAAGTAATTGCTGTCTGCAAATCTTATGAAAATGGGACTGCAGTTTTAAAACAGAGGAACCGATTCTTTTCAGGTGAAACGGCAGATGTGATCGAGCCCGGAAAAGCACCATACCTCCTTCCGTTGACTGAACTTTATGATGAGGCCGGAGAACCTCTTCAAAACGCAAATCATGCAGAGATGAAAGTGCTTTTAAAGACGGAAATTCCGATTGCTCCCGGCGCTTTTTTACGTCATAAACTTTCATAAAACAGAATTTATAGATTATAAAACACCTTCGAAGTGGAAAAACTATCCTTCGGAGGTGCTTTTTTATGGGAAAAAGGGTAGTTTCATTATTTGCAATTCTGATGCTCGGTCTGTCTATTTGTATTATTCGTCTCTATGGATTGACAATTCAGAATGGGACTTTGGCACAAGCGGCTTCCGATCAGCAAAAATACACCTTGCAGATTCGAAGGGAAAGGGGAATGATTTATGATCGAAAGATGAAGCCCCTGACAGAGGGAAGCACCGAATACCTTGCAGCGGTTGCCCCAAGTACGGAAACCGCTGCGGCATTGAGTAAAATTTTGCCGCAGTCTAAAATGAAAAGTATCTATCAGCTTTTAACGGAACGAAATCCTTTTCTACTGAAGCTGGATCAAAGCATTTCAGCTCCCGGGGTGACAGTCTTTCCGCTTAAAAGCCGTTATTCGAGTCCTGCACTGGCAACGCATTTGATTGGATATGTGGATGAGGGCGGTATGGGTGCTTCGGGAGCAGAAAAAGCTTTTGATGATTCTTTGTCTCAAAATGAAGGGGAACTAAAAATCACCTATCGAGTAGATGCTCTTGGACATATCCTTCCCAGTGACACGTCCCAAATCACAGATACTTTATCGCAGGATTCTTCCGGCGTTGCCCTTACGCTGGATCGAGATGTTCAGCAAATCACTCAAAAGGCGATGGATAGAAAAATTAGTAAAGGTGCAGCAGTGGTTTTAGATGCAGAAAATGGCCAACTGTTAGCCTCTGTTAGCCGCCCGGATTTCAATCCTGATGACATCGCGTCAGCTATGAATGGGGCTAACAGTCCATTACTTGATCGGACGATCTCATCTTATAGCGTCGGTTCTGTATTTAAATTAGTTTCCGCAGCAACTGCTCTAGAAAACGGTGCGGATCCAAACGAAGAATATGATTGTACCGGAAAAATTGAAGTCGATGGGCAGTCATTTGCTTGTTATAATGGTGAAGCACATGGAAAAGTGAACCTCCAAAAAGCAATCTCAGAGTCCTGCAATGGATACTTTGTGCAACTTATGCAGAAGGTTCCGCAGGAAAAATTCTTATCGATGGCACGTTCTCTGGGCTTTGGAGATTCTTATGAATTATTGCCTGGTATTGATAGTTCTGCCGGGACGCTCCCTTCACTTAATACGTTGAAAATTCCCAGAGCCCTCGCAAATTTTTCTTTTGGACAAGGAGAACTGACCGCCTCTCCGATTCAGATTGCGGCGATGACGGAGGCGATTGCTTCCGGAGGACTTTATAGAAAACCGGCGGCCTTTTTGGGAACAGTGGATCAGGAGGGGAATTTGACTACAAATTCGATGCAGCAGCCCAATAGAGTCATGTCTCAAGAAACATCCTTAATCCTAAAAAATGCGATGAAGCTTTCTGCATCGGAAGGCACTAGTAAATTAGGAAAACCCGACTTCGTAGAGGCGGCGGCAAAGACAGCCACCGCTCAGACAGGACAGTATGACGGAAATAAAGAAAAGGTAATTAGCTGGTATACTGGATTCTTTCCGGCAGAGTCGCCAAAATATGTCGTTACTATTATGGCAGAAGACGGCGATGGGGGCGGTACAGCCTGCGGCCCTGTTTTTAAAGAAATTGCAGACGAATTATACCCGAAGAATTGACTTTTATCGCGGGAATGCTTATAATTTAAAAAGATATGAAAAGCGATGAAGGGAAATAATTCTTTTTAAGGCATTGCAGAGATTCTGCCGTATGGTGCGAGGCGGAAATGTTACAGAAAGAATGAGCCGTCCCAGAGCTCCTTGCGGAGAGCAAAGGCGTTTTATCTGCGTTAAAGGTAAAAAAGCGGTGGCTGTCTGGACTCTTAAAAGGCAGCTGCAATTTGGGTGGTACCACGGACTCTTCCGTCCCATTGATGGGCGGAGGAGTCTATCTTTTTTTAAGATGATCATAAAAGGATGGAGAAAAAGTATATGGAGTGGACTGGATTAAATGAAATCCGCGAAAAGTATCTGGAATTCTTTGAAAGCAAAGGGCATTTGCGGTTGCCTAGCTTTTCTTTGATTCCGAAAGATGATAATTCGCTTTTGCTGATTAATTCCGGCATGGCGCCAATGAAAAAATATTTTACAGGGGAGGTAACCCCGCCGCGCAAGCGCGTTACAACCTGTCAGAAATGTATTCGTACCGGCGATATTGAGAATGTTGGAATCACCGACCGCCATGGTACTTTTTTTGAGATGCTGGGCAATTTTTCTTTTGGCGATTATTTTAAACACGAGGCGATTCCGTGGGCATGGGAATTTTGCACGAAAGTCATGAAAATGCCGGTGGATAAGCTGTGGGTCACTATTTATCTGGATGACGACGAAGCTTTTGAGATTTGGACAAAAGAAGTCGGCGTTAGCCCGGACCATATTGTCCGTCTCGGCAAAGAAGATAATTTTTGGGAACATGGTTCTGGTCCTTGCGGTCCCTGCAGTGAAATCTATTTTGACCGCGGAGAAGAACACGGCTGTGGAAAGCCTACTTGCGGCCCTGGCTGTGAGTGTGATCGCTATGTTGAATTTTGGAATGTCGTATTTTCACAGTTTGATTCCGACGGAAAAGGAAACTATCCGCCGATGGAGCATCCGAATATTGATACCGGCATGGGGCTGGAACGTCTCGCCTGCATTATGCAGGGGGTCGATAATCTGTTTTTGGTCGATACTATTCAGAGCATTTTGCAGCATGTATGCCGTATCGCTAAAGTTGAATATGGAAAAGACAAGAAAAAAGATGTTTCAATCCGCGTGATTACAGACCATATTCGATCCACTGTTTTTATGATCGCAGATGGTGTAATGCCTAGTAACGAGGGACGCGGTTATGTTCTGCGCCGTTTGCTGCGCCGTGCAGCCCGTCACGGAAAACTTTTAGGGATTAATCGGCCATTTCTTTCGGAGATTGCAGAGACTGTAATTGAGCAAAGTAAAAAAGCTTATCCGGAACTTGCTGAAAAACGTGCGATGATTCTGAAACTTGTCTCGGTGGAAGAGGATAGCTTCAGTCGGACGATTGATCAGGGCATGCAGCTTCTAAATCAGCTGATCGACGATAACTTGACAAAATCAATTTCCGGAACAGACGCATTTAAGCTGAATGATACCTATGGATTTCCTCTGGATTTGACAAAGGAAATTGCTGCGGAGCGTGGAATTCAGGTCGATGAAAAGGCGTTCTTTGAATTGATGAAGGAACAGAAAGAACGTTCCAGATCCGCCCGTAAAAATGCCGGAGCAGATGCGTGGGCAGGAGAGAGCAATCTTTTAGAGGATCTGTCGGAAACGGAATTTTTAGGATATACGGAAGATTCTGTAAATGCAAAGATTCTTGCAATCGTAAAAGATGGAGAGAGAGTTCAAAATGCGACTGCCGGAGACGATGTAACGCTGATTCTTGACCGTACTACTTTTTATGCGGAAAGCGGCGGACAGGTAGGCGACACTGGATTCATTACTTCTGCAGACGCGATTGTTAAAATTGAGGATACGACGAAAAATCACGCGAAGACATTTCTTCATTTTGGTCACATTGATGCAGGAAGCCTTCAGGTGGGGGATACCGTTGTAACAGAGAGAGATCAAAAGCGCCATCAAGCCATTATGCGAAATCATACGGCGGCTCACCTACTGCAGGCTGCTCTTCGGAGGGTGCTCGGTGATCACGTGGAGCAGGCTGGCCAGCTTGTGAATGAAGAACGGGTGCGTTTTGACTTTACGCATTTTTCAGCTTTAACGGCAGAAGAGCTTTCAAAAGTCGAATTGCTGGTCAATACCGTTGCTTTGAATGCGATTCCTGTTACTTGCAAGGAAATGCCGATCGAAGAAGCAAAAAAATTAGGAGCAATGGCGCTGTTCGGCGAGAAATACGGAAAAGTCGTTCGTGTCGTTTCTGTTGATGATTTCAGTAAGGAATTTTGCGGCGGAACACACGTTGATAATACCGCTAAGTTAGGACTCTTTAAGATCGTTTCAGAGAGCAGCGCGGCAGCCGGAGTTCGCAGAATTGAAGCCGTTACGGGCTTTGGAGTCTATGAGCTTTTAACAAATCTGCAAAAGGAAATCAGTGAGACGGCTTCTGTTATGAAGCTTAATAGTATTACTGATTTACCTTCTCATGCAGAACAGATGATGCAGCAAATCAAAGAAAGAGATAATACAATCAACGAACTTTCTGAAAAACTTGCTGGATTCCAAATTGATGGTTTGTTTGCAGGAGCGAAGATGATTAACGGGGTACGGGTATGCACCGCACTGTTTTCCGGTACTGATTCTGCTACTTTGCGAACCATGTGTGATAAAATCCGTGACAAGGCTCCTAATATGGTTGCCGCTTTGATTGGAATCAATGAGGGAAAAGCGACTGTGGCAGTCACAGTAGGAAAAAATGCAATGGAACGCGGCGCACATGCTGGAAAAATCGCCAAGGAAGTCGCAATGATTGCCGGAGGCAACGGCGGCGGACGGCCTAATTTTGCGATGGCTGGTGCGAAAGATCTGACAAAGTTAGATGAGGCTCTGGAAGCTACTGAAGAAATCGTGCAGAAGATGCTGAAACCCTAAAAGTAAAACTGATAAAATGATTTGATGATAAACAAAATCATCTGGTGGAAAGGAGGAAAAACAAATGGATTGCGTATTCTGTAAAATTGTATCGGGGGAAATCCCAAGCAAAAAAGTATATGAAGATGATCTCTGTGTTGCTTTTTGGGACCTGGATCCACAGGCGCCGGTTCATATTTTAATTATTCCGAAAGAGCATATTGAATCTGCAGCTAAGATCAATTCTGAAAACAGCAAAATCGTGGCACATATTTTTGAGGTGGCCGCGAAACTGGCTGCAGAGAATCATTTGGATGCTGGTTGGAGAGTTGTCTGCAACGTTGGAGCAGACGGGGGACAGACAGTTCTGCATCTGCATTTTCATCTGCTTGGAGGACGCTCTATGAAATGGCCTCCCGGCTGAAGAATCAATCATTAAAGATTATTAGAGAAAGGTCTTGCTTTCATTGAACGAACAGATCGAAAAAAATGGGCTCGCTTATTACAGAATGACGATCGCCGGCTGCGTACGCGATCTTCCGATCTGCCCAATCGGAGAACATATGGATATTGCCGGATTTGTAATGCTTGGAGACGTTGAGATTACAGAACGTTCTGCAGCAGAGCTTTTAAAGAGATGCCCTGAGCATGATGTTGTAGTGACTGCAGAAACAAAAGGAATTCCGCTTTGCTATGAAATGGCACGGCAGGGATGCGGCCGCTATATTGTAGCCAGAAAAAGTGTAAAAGCTTATATGCGCAACCCGATTCATGTAGAGGTAAAATCCATCACGACGGATCATCTGCAGAGACTGTATTTAGCCGAAGATGATTATACGGGACTTAAGGGGAAGCGTGTGCTGATCGTAGACGATGTTATCAGCACAGGAGAGTCTCTTAAAGCGATGGAGGAGCTCGTAGAGAAATTCGGCGGAAATATTGTAGGGCGTGCTGCCGTGTTGGCAGAAGGCGATGCAAAAGACCGCAAAGATATTATTTATCTGGAGCCTCTGCCATTGTTTGCAAAGTGATTTTTGCAGGCAAATAAGGAGGAATTTTTATGAAGCGGCCGCTTGCGTTAGTAGGTTTTACATATCTGCTGACACAGGTGGTCGCTGTTTTTTTAAAAAATTACTGGCTGACTGCCGGACTTTCTATTGGATGTTTTCTGTGCTTTTTCATTTTGATGCGGATTCCGTTTTGCAGAAAAACTGATCGCTTTCCGGTGGTGCTTTTGACGGCTGCGGTGGCTTTTGCCATTTTTACAGTCAGTGATTGGAATATTTCGTCTGTTAAATCGTTTGATGATCGAGAAGTAACAGTAACCGGAACGGTTATGGAAACGCCGGAATTATCCAATGAGAAATTTTATTATGTAGTGAAGGTGGATTCGTGCAAAGAAGCAGACACAGATGAATTAATTGGAAAAACAATTCGTCTTTCGTCAAAGCAGGCGCTCGGCGCAGAGAGTTTTGATACTCTAACTTGCAGAACGCATTTTTATCCTACTTCCGATTCCTTTTCATCGTGGTCTAAAGGAATTTCTTTGGAAGGCTATATTTTTGAATATATGCCTTTTTCCTATGAGACGCCGCCGAGCTACCCTTTGACTGCATTTCCAATGAAACTGCGGGAACAACTGTTGAGCTATCTATGGGATCATCTTTCGAAAAAGGCAGCCAGCCTTGGAGGTGCATTGCTTTTAGGAGATAAGGCTTCTCTTAGCCAGGAAGTTGTGGATGATTTTCGATTGGCCGGAGTCATCCATCTGATGAGTGTTTCCGGATTTCACATGGCAATTATGACGCAGCTCTTTTTCTTCTTTTTGACATTTGTACCGATTTCCCGTCGTCGAAAAAGCCTCTTTGCAGTATTTGGAATTTGGCTTTTCATGGGGGTTACAGCGTTTACTCCCTCAGTTCTCCGCAGCGGAATTATGTATTTAATTATGCTGATTGGAAGATTCTTTTATCGGCGTGCAGACAGTTTGAATTCATTGGGATTTGCCGTTTTCCTAATTTGTTTGTTGGACCCTTTTTCGGCAGCAGATCCAGGATTTTTGCTCAGTGTCAGCGCAACGCTTGGAATTTTGCTTTCTGCTTCTCCGCTCACAAACTATTTTCTGCATCGTTTACCGGAAAAAATACAAGGCAATAGAATTCTGAAAAAATTCAGTGAGATTCTTTCTTTGACGATTTCTTCCATGCTTTTTACACTTCCGGTTATCCTGATTTATTTTCACACGTTTACTCCGGCCTCTTTCCTTTCAAATTTCTGCTTGCTTTGGCCAGTGACACTTTTTCTTTATGCAGTTGCCGGTACTGCCGCTTTAGGAGGAATTCCGGGGGCGAAAATTTTAGTAATTCCGTTTTCGTGGACAGCAGAGCATCTTGCAGACGGAATTTTAAAAACGGTACACTGGATTGCCTCTCTGCCATATGCTTCGATTTCAGTATCAGAAGATTTTTCTCAATTCTTTTTGATGTGTATGTTTCTGATGTTTGGAATTACGCTTCTTTGCTTTTGCTCAAAGAAAAATTTACAGGCAGCGGGAATTTTATCGGTCTGCATTTTGTTTGCAGGAATTTTTGGGTGTCAGCTGGAAAGCTATAATGCCACGTGGGTCACTTTTGTAGGAGGAGGAAAAGGGACTAGCCTGATCCTTACAAAAAATGGGAAAAGTGCAGTGATCGGCTGCAATACGAAGAGCAGGCTCATTGATTATGCTCTTCGGAAGCAAAATACAAAAGAGGTCTGTTTCATTACTTATTTGACACAAAAGCCTTCAGAAGAATGGGCAGCTTCTGACTTAATCTCAAAATGGGAACCGGACCATGTACTGCTGCAGCCAGCCACATATTTGGAGGATTCCATCCGACTTGCATTGCCGAAAGCTAGGAGTGTTCATACGTTTGGAACTGCTTCTCAGATTGAGCTATGGGATCAAATCCGAATTACAGTTGTCCGCGGTGCAGCGCTCGCAACTATAAACGACACAAAACTTTTGATTTGTTCGAAGGGAACGTCACTTGATTCTCTGCCTGAATCATTTCAAAATGCAGATTTTTATTTTGGAGTTGATCTTCCAAAATCTTCAAAATCATTTCAGCCAATCAATATCTTTTTAAATCATTATTTGTCTTCTTCACTGCAAAAGAGCAGCGCTAAATTGAATGT
>DHOF01000082.1:15588-16325 GCA_002411615.1 Ruminococcaceae bacterium UBA5397 | reverse complement strand
CTTTATTTGCTTTATGGGGAAGAACCATATTTGGTGTCCCAATGGGCAAATCGGATCATCAAAAAAGTGGTGGGTAAGGATGCGTCAGATTTTAATTTTCAGTGCTTTTCCGGAGATGTTTCTGCAGATGATCTTGGAGATGCTTCAGAAGCACTGCCGTTTATGGCAGATAAAAAGTGCGTGGCAGTTTCAGATTTGACTTTGGATGGACGTACCCCAAATGAGATGAAAAAGCTGGAACAGCTGGTAGCTGAAGTGCCTGAGACGACGGTTTTGTTAATTTATCAGCTATCTTCAAACAGTTTGTCGACAAAAGATAAAAAATGGAAGAAGCTTTTAGACCTTTGCAAAAAGGATGGAACTGTCGTGACATTTCCAAGAAAAAGTCAGCAGGAACTCTCAAAGATTCTTTGCACTGGGGCCTCTAAACACAACTGTGTGCTTTCTAAGTTTAATGCAGATAAAATCATTGCATCTGCGGGAACTGATTTGAGTACGCTTCTTCAGGAATTGGAAAAGCTTTGTGCTTATACAGGAGAAGGAGAAATCACGAAGGAGACAATTGATCAGCTGGTGACTAAAACTCTCGAAGTTCGAATCTACGATTTGAGCAAATGGATTCTTGCGGGAAATTATGACAAGGCTTATCTTTTGTTGGACCAATTATTTGCCCAGAATGTAGAGCCGATTTCCTTGCTGTCGGTGTTATCGGGAACCTATATGGATTTATATCGAGT
>DHOF01000082.1:14468-15342 GCA_002411615.1 Ruminococcaceae bacterium UBA5397 | reverse complement strand
GATTATTCGAGACGGGAATTCGTACTGACTCGCGCAGAAAGAGAAGTGCGCGATCTTTCTATGTCGGTTTTGCGTAAGAGCTTAGATGTACTGGAAAAAGCGGATTTAGCGCTAAAAAGTTCTCGTGGAAACCGCAGAATTATTTTAGAAAAAACGTTGGCGGAATTATTGCTGACTGCCAAAGGAGATTAGAAGATGATTCATATCAATGAAGCAGTTGTAGTGGAGGGAAAATACGACCAAATTAAACTATCCTCCATAATTGATGCATTGATTTTACAAACACATGGCTTTCGGATTTTTCAAGACCGGGAGCAGCTTGACCTGCTGCGCCATTTAGCAGAAACGAGGGGACTTTTGATTCTTACGGATAGTGACTCGGCTGGATTTCAGATTCGTAATTTTTTGGTGGGAGCGATCGGCCCAAAATACATTAAGCATGCCTATATTCCCGATGTTTTCGGGAAGGAACGCCGAAAAGAAAAGCCCGGAAAAGAAGGAAAGCTTGGCGTAGAGGGAGTCTCAAAAGAGGTTATTTTGGAAGCACTGCGCCGCTCTGGTGTAATCGATAAGCAGTCTGAAATTTTAAAAACACCGGAAAACCAAATCACAAAACAGGATTTGTTCTTTTTAGGGTTATCAGGCTGCGACCAAAGCGCGGAGAAGCGCAGGCAGCTTTTAAACTATTTGCAGTTACCAGAACATCTTAGCACCAATGCGTTGCCTAAAGTTTTGAATGTGTTTTTTACAAAATCTGAATTTGAACAGATATGCGCTCGGATTTTTTAAAAAAGCGAAAATCTGGTTGACAAGATATAATGGAAAGTGCTATACTATTTGAGTCGCTGAGATGCGCGAGTGCTGGAATTGGCAG
>DHOF01000082.1:13931-14251 GCA_002411615.1 Ruminococcaceae bacterium UBA5397 | reverse complement strand
CAAGTCCCGTCTCGCGCACCAAAAGATGGAGCATACTTTTGTATGCTCCATCTTTTTTGTATATGGAATCTTTTTCTCTATGAATTTTTATAATGAATATGAATGGCGATTCCTTTTATCCTGATTGATTCTTATAGGACGACGAATAATGGGACCCTTGAAAGAAACACTTTAAAGAATAAAACTTCATACTGATACATAGGCAAATCATAAAAAATGCAATAAAAAAAAGAAAAGCAATTCATTTTTTGTGAATTGCTTTTCTTTTTTGGCGGAGAGGAAGCGACTCGAACGCTCAATGCCTTGCGGCACACCACATT
>DHOF01000082.1:7971-13716 GCA_002411615.1 Ruminococcaceae bacterium UBA5397 | reverse complement strand
TTACCAATTAGAATACCTCTCCAAATGGTAATTGCTTGTCTTTTTATTGGCGACTTTAATATTATATCGAATGTTTAAAGAAAAATCAAGCCTAAATTTTGTTTTTTGAAGAATAATACTTGCGGAGCCGTTTTGGAAGGAATAAACTAAAAGAATCAACATCAAATGGAGGGCTTTCAATGGAACGTACAGAAATTAGATTTTTCTATCAGAAAGCAGAATCATATCAGGATGAATCGGTCACTGTTTGTGGATGGGTTCGCACAATTCGAAGCAATAAGCATTTAGGATTTATTGAACTAAACGATGGAAGCTGTTTTAAGGGAATTCAAATTGTTTTTGAAGAAGACAAGCTTTCGAATTTTGAAGAGATTGCTAAGACAAATGTAGGAGCGGCACTTCGGGTAATCGGCGACTTTAAGCTGACCCCACAGGCAAAGCAGCCCTTTGAGATTCACGCGTCTCAAATCTTTGTAGAGGGGATTTCTACGCCGGATTATCCGCTGCAGAAAAAGCGTCATAGCCTGGAATATCTGCGTACAATTGCACATTTGCGTCCGAGGACGAATACGTTTTCTGCAGCATTTCGGGTACGTTCCGCAGCAGCTTACGGGATTCATAAATTCTTTCAGGAAAATGGTTTTGTCTATGTGCATACTCCTTTGATTACCGGCAGTGATTGTGAGGGAGCCGGGGAGATGTTTCATGTAACATCTCTTGATCTCAACAATCCTCCTAAAACGCCCGATGGGACCATCAATTATCATCAGGATTTTTTTGGAAAGCATACTTCTTTAACGGTTTCCGGCCAGTTGGAAGCAGAATGTATGGCACTAGCTTTTGGAAAGGTGTACACCTTTGGTCCGACTTTTCGTGCTGAAAATTCGAACACTACACGCCATGCGGCAGAATTTTGGATGATTGAACCGGAGATTGCTTTTGCAGATTTAAAAGAGGATATGGATTTGGCAGAAGCGATGATGAAATCGGTTATTAAATATGTGATGGATACTTGCCCACAGGATTTAGAATTCTTTAATCAGTTTGTGGACACACAGCTTTTAGACCGCCTCAAAAATGTAATTACGTCTGATTTTGTGAGGATTTCCTATCAAGACGCAGTTGAACTTCTCACAAAGAAGAATGATCAGTTTGAATATCCGGTTTCTTGGGGAAGCGATCTGCAGACGGAACATGAACGCTACCTGACAGAGCAAATCTTCAAAAAGCCGGTTTTTGTGACTGACTATCCAAAAGAAATCAAAGCTTTTTATATGCGGCTCAATGAGGACGGAAAAACGGTTGCAGCTTCTGATTTGTTGGTGCCCGGAATTGGCGAAATTATAGGGGGCAGCCAAAGAGAAGAGCGCCTTGATCTTCTTTTGGCACGAATGAAGGAGCTGCATATGCAGGAATCAGATTATGATTGGTATTTGGATTTAAGACGTTATGGCAGTGCAAAGCATGCTGGGTTTGGACTCGGGTTTGAACGGCTGATTATGTATCTTACCGGAATTCAGAATATTCGTGATGTACTTCCTTTCCCAAGGACGGCAGGATCTGCTGAATTTTAATCTGCATTTTTTAATGGCCTAATTGCCCATATTCTTTATATTTTTTTCTCAAACTATGGTTTAACTGCAGGATTTTAATTTTTTACTTGCATTTTCGAAAGAATTATTATACAATAATTTAGGTTTTCACAAAGTTACAATAGTTAAGAAAACGATGAGGGAGATGCTTTGATGGAATTTCAGTCAATGTCTAAGCAGGAGTTATCAGAGCTTTATAAGAACCTGATGGCAAAATATCAGAATTATCAAGATCAGCATTTGAATTTAAATATGGCACGTGGAAAGCCCAGCACTGCACAGCTGGATCTTTCTATGGAGATGCTGGATCTACTGAATTCCAAATCAAATATGAAAGCTTCCAGCGGAGAGGATTGCCGCAATTACGGCGTTGCAGATGGTTTGCCAGAAATGAGGAATCTTTTTGCCGACTTGCTTGGAATGGACGATCACAATATTATTATCGGAGGAAACTCCAGCCTGAATATGATGTTCGATGCGATTTCCTGCTGTATGACACATGGATTTCAAGGCTGCAAACCATGGAGCCAACAGGGACATTTAAAGTTTTTATGTCCGTCACCAGGATATGACCGCCATTTTGCAATTACAGAGTATTTTGGCTTTGAATTAATTTCAATTCCAATGCTTTCGACTGGCCCTGATATGGATGAAGTGGAGAAATGGGTATCGAGTGATCCTACGGTCAAAGGAATTTGGTGTGTTCCGAAATATTCGAATCCGACCGGCATCACTTATAGTGATGAAACAGTGCGTCGTTTTGCTGCATTAAAACCGGCAGCTGATGATTTCCACATTTTCTGGGATAATGCTTACTGCGTACATGACCTTACGGATACGCCTGACCATTTGCTCAACCTTTGGCTTGAGTGCCGCAAATTAAATAGTGTTGATTTGCCTGTCTTTTTTGCGTCTACGAGTAAGATTACTTTCCCGGGTGCAGGTGTAGCGGCAATCGCTGCCAGCGAAAAAAATCTTGAAGTCTTTAGAAAGCATTTTTCTTATCAGACAATCGGTCCTGATAAGCTCAATCAACTGCGCCATATTGCTTTCTTAAAAGATGTTGAACATGTAAAATTACATATGAAAAAGCATCGTGCAATTTTACAGCCTAAATTTGAAGCGGTCGAAGCTGCTTTCGATAGAGAGCTTTCCGGAAAAGGAATTGCAGATTGGACCCATCCTAATGGAGGTTACTTCATCAGCCTTAACGTAATGGAAGGCTGTGCAAAAGAAGTTGTTTCTCTTTGCAAAAGAGCTGGAGTGATTTTGACAAATGCAGGAGCGACCTTCCCATATGGCAAAGATCCCGAGGACACCAATATTAGAGTGGCTCCATCATTCCCGCCGATTGAGGAGCTGAAGACCGCCGCAGATTTGTTGTGCCTCTGCGTACAAATTGCAGCTTGCAGCAAATTACTAAAATCCAAATAAATATATTTCTGTAAAACAGGAATAAACAGAAAAAGTCGGGGACTCCAAAAGATGTCTCCGACTTTTTTAAGATGTGTATTTGAAATTACAATATAGAAGAATTGACTTTTTGAAGAAATTCCTATACAATAAATAATTGCTTTGTAATTTATTTTAATCTTTATGATGTGAGTCGTACAAATCAATGATGTAGGAGGATCAGGCGATATGAAACGAGTGAAAAAACCCATGTTTTTCATTGTCGCAATTCTCATCTTTCTCTTTACTTTTTCATCTGCTTTTGGCCTGTACAAATTAGATGGAGATACGTCAAAAACGTACATAAAAGGTGTTGGAGATATCCGATGGGGAATTGATATTAACGGCGGTGTAGAAGCTACTTTCTCTCCGGATACGGAAGGAACAACAGCGACAAAAGAGCAGATGGATTCTGCAAAATCTGTTATTGAAACCCGTTTAATCAAAAACAATATTACGGATTATGAGCTGTATGCCGACTACAATCATGAACGGATCATTGTTCGCTTTCCATGGAAAAACGGAGAAGTTACATTCGATCCGGAACAAGCGATCAATGAGCTTTCTGCAACAGCACAGTTGACTTTCCGAGAAGGAAATGAATATTCCAACCAGACTACCGATGACAATGGCAATATTGTCAAAACCGGTCCAACTGGCACAACGGCTTCCAGTATTCTACTGGAAGGGAAAGACGTGAAGTCTGCAAGTGCTGCAGTCCAGAATAATCAGTCTACCGGTAAAGAGGAATATGTGGTTTCTCTGGAATTTACGGATGAAGGCGCTCAGAAATTTGCAGATGCAACGAAAAAAATAGCAAATGAAGGATCCACGCTTTCCATCTGGATGGATGATACCATGATTTCTTATGCGAGCGTAGATAAAGCTAAGTATGGAGAAACTGGTATTACTGGTGGAAAAGCCGTTATTCAAGGGTCTTTTACAGCAAAAGAAGTTTCGACACTTGCAAATCAGATCAATTCCGGTGCCTTGCCGTTTAAACTGAATACGACCAGTTTCAGTACTGTCAGCCCGGTTATGGGAACGACTTCTCTGCAAGCGATGCTGATTGCAGGAATCATTGGATTTGTCGGAATTTGCTTATTTATGCTGTTTGCATTCCGTCTGCCCGGCCTTGTTGCAATTATTTCTCTATGCGGTCAGATTGCACTTTGTTTTGCCGCCGTATCGGGATACTTCCCATTTGTTAATAGCTTTACTCTGACATTACCTGGCATTGCAGGTATTATTCTTTCCATCGGTATGGGCGTCGATGCCAATATTATTACAGCAACTCGTATTAAGGAAGAGATTTGCGCAGGGAAGAGTATAGACAACGCAATTCGTGCCGGTGATGAAAATAGTTTTTGGGCAATCTTTGATGGCAATATTACCACAATTATTGTATCTGTTATTTTGATGCTGGTCTTTGGACCGACGAATATCCTTTCTTCTTTCTTTGGCCCAAGTACAACCGGATCGATTTATTCCTTTGGCTACACATTACTGATTGGCAATATCGGAAACTTTATTTTCGGCGTCTTTACTACCCGAACAATGACGAAGTCTCTGTCCTCCTTTAAATGTTTCCGTAAGCGCTGGCTTTTTGGCGGCCTTTCTGAGAAAAAGATGGCTGCTAATCCCGAGGCTACGGGAATTTATAAATTCCATATTGGGTTTAGCGAGAACAAAAAAATTTATATTGCCTTTTCACTTTCCTTGTTTGCAATCGGGATCATCTGTAACGTGATCTTTGGAACACAACTGGATATTCAGTTTAAAGGTGGTTCCGTGATTAAATATTCCTACCAGGGGGATCTCCAGTCCAATGACATGGAGCAAGTTGCAAAAGATATTACCGGAAAAGATGCAACTGTTCGTCTTTTAGGAGATATGGCTGGAGGATCACAGCAGAAGAGTGTTTCAATTAGCTTTGCCGGAACTGATAATATTACAGTTGATGAGCAAACACAGATTGCGCAGACTTTGAGTGAAAAGTATCCGGACTCTCAATTTACAGTCGTTGAATCCAGCTCTATTAATCCAACGATGGGAAGCGACTTCTTTAAGAAGTGTATTGTTGCATGTATTATTACGGTATTATTGCTTGTCTTTTATGTGTCTCTGCGCTTTAAAAACATTGGGGGACTTCCCGCCGGAACGATGGCCATTGTTGCCTTGCTGCACGATGTCCTGATGATTTACTTCACCTTCATTATTTTTAAAATTCCGCTTAATGATAACTTTATTGCCGTTGCTTTGACAATCCTTGGTTATTCGCTGAATGATACCATCATCATTTATGACCGTATCCGTGAGAATCGTCGGTTGTTGGGAGGGCGTGCTTCCTATGCTGAATTAGTGGATTTGAGTACGAATCAGACTTTGACTCGTTCGATTTATACCGCTTTGTGCACGTTCTTTGCAATCACTTGTGTATTTGTGTTAGGGTCGATCTTTAATCTACCTAGTGTTACTACATTTGCACTGCCGATGATGGTAGGTGTGCTTTCCGGCTGCTATTCTTCTGTTTGCATTGCAGGCCCGCTTTATGTAGCTTGGGAAGAACATAAGAAAAAGAACAAAAAAATTGCTGCAAAAGCGACCAGCACAAAACCACAGACCAAAAAATAAAATTTAAATTAAATTTAAGATGAAACAAGGTCCAACCGCTTTTTGATCGGTTGGACCTTGTTCTTTA